>NZ_CAXBOC010000010.1:0-26206 GCF_963976465.1 uncultured Cyclobacterium sp.
CTATAGGCCAAATTATTTTTACTAAAAGCTTCAAAAATAATTTGACCCCCTTTTTTTAAATATTTATCCAAATTTTTATGATATACTGATTTGAGATTAGCCGGAAAATGAGCATAGATAAGTCCAATCACATCAAACTCTTCTTGAGGGAAATTTACAGCCCCTAAGTCTCCTACTTGATAGTCTATGGTCACTCCATTCTTATTGGCCAATTTCAAGGCTTTTTTCTTTCCTTCCTCACTTTGATCGAAGGCAAAAACAGACCAACCGATTTTGGCTGCAAAAACCGCATTTCTCCCTTCCCCTTCAGCCGGTAATAGTATTTTACCCGCTTTTAATGCTTCGATTTTTTCCTCAAAGAACACATTGGGTTTTTCTCCATAGGCATAATCTTCTTCGCCATACCTTTCATTCCATTTTTTTATCCAAATATCTTCCATCTTCCAAACATTTTAAATTATTTACCGAATCCCTAATTGAGAATCCCAGCATCCTACAAATTATTTCAGCTCAAAAAGCACATCACAAGGTTGTTAAAACATATCAATTCCTTTACAATAGACAATCAATCAAACAAGGCCAACATTCCGTCTCCATCTAACGATCCAAGGAAGCTATCACCTTCTGCAATCACCTCCTTTGCCATTTTTGTTTTGGCCTGCTGAAGCAACATTATTTTCTCTTCTATTGTATTGGTACAAACCATGCGGTAGGCAATTACGTGTTTTTCCTGCCCCATGCGGTAACACCTGTCTATGGCCTGGTTTTCTACTGCAGGATTCCACCAAGGGTCTAGAATGTAAACATAATCAGCAGCAGTTAGGTTTAAACCTGTGCCACCCGCTTTCAAACTTATCAAAAACACCCGCTTGGCTTCATTATTTTGAAACTGATTGACGCGTGCTTCACGTTCTTTTAGGCTTGTCTTACCATCCAAATAAGTATATTCAATTTCGTTTTCCTTTAGCTTCTCCTGAACGATATCCAACATCTTCACAAACTGACTAAACACCAATATTTTATGATTGCCGGTTTTCTCTGTAATATGTTCAAGCAAAGTGTCTATTTTGGCAGAAGCAAATTGGCCTCCGTTGTTGGGAACAAGGGCGGTGGAATCGCAGACCTGTCTTAACCGGGTAAGCCCTTCTAGAACAAACATTTTGGAAGATGCTGCCCCTTCCTCTTCAAATTTTTTAAGAAGATAGTCCCGGTATTCATTTCGGTAGGCGTCATATATCTTCCTTTGTACAGCATCCATCTCACAAAACAAGTATTCTTCGGTCTTTTCAGGCAACTCGGTCAGCACCTCTTTTTTGGTCCTTCGAAGTATAAAAGGTTGAATCTTTCGCTGAAGTTCAGATAAAATCTCAGCATTACCTTTTTTCAATGGTAGAAGAAAATTGTTTGTAAAACCCTTAAAATTTTGAAAAAATCCTGGATTGACAAAATTCATCTGCGCATACAACTCCCCTAGCCCATTTTCAATCGGAGTACCGGTAAGTGCTACTTTGAATTTTCCTTTTAATTTTGTGATGGCCTTATATCGCTGCGAATTGACATTTTTTATGGCTTGTGACTCATCTGCTATAATGGCATCAAATTCGATCTGCTTTAATAGATCTAAATCATTAATTACCAACCCATAACTGGTCAAAACCAACTGATGCTTACTAAGTTCTTCCACCTTATCATAACGATCACCGTGATGGATAAAGTAATCGATATGTGGCGCGAATTTTTCAAGCTCACTCTTCCAATTAAATAACAGTGTTGTAGGAACTATGACAAGTACACGTTTCTGTGTTTTTTCCACCATTTTGCAAATCATGGCAATAAGTTGCAAGGTTTTCCCTAATCCCATATCATCTGCCAAGATTCCTCCCCATCCATATTCCTGTAGAAAATTTAGCCAATTTAGCCCAACATGCTGATAATTTCTTAAAGAAGCTTTCAACTGCTTGGGAATGGATGTTTGTTGAATTTCGGTAAAGGCTTTCAACCTTTCTTTTTTCTCTTCAATTTCTTGTAATACTTCTGGAAAGCTCGTCAATTCTGGAAGGTCATCGAGAAGGTTAAATTGGGTTTTGGCTATTTTAATCTCCTCTTTATCTGTCTCTCCCGTACGGAAAAGACGATTGAATTTTTTTATCCATTCTTCAGGCAAAATACCAATTGTACCATCTGCCAACTCAACAAAATTATTATCCTTTTCCAAGGCCCGTTTAATGTCTTTCAGCTTCACCTTGTTATTACCAAAAGCCACCTGAGCATTGACTTCAAACCAGTCTTGGGAGGAGCCATATTCCATGCTGATTTCAGGAGGAAATGGAGAGTATTTTTTGATTTTTATATTCTCCAGTCCAAGCACCCTCACCCCATTTTTCTTAAGCAATTCAAAGGCCTTCATGAACCAAAGCTTGTCCATAAAGGCTTCATGTGTCAAATGAAAAAAACCTTGCCCTCCTCCTCTTTTAAAACTAGGATGCAAATCTCGCAGAAAAGCAAGGTATTCATCTTCTACGTCTTCATCTCGGAGATAAAGTGTCTTGGTGTCAGGATCTAAAATGGAATTACCTTCCAAAGGATTGGAAAAGGCATTTTCACCATATTTGACTGAAGGCCGGAAAATTACCAAGCCGGTCAATTCTGTAACATACAATTCCCTTGGCAATTTCCCTTTCCCTGCGGATTCTTGAAACAATCCTGCTTCATCTATAATTTCAACATTTTTAGACATTGGTAATAAAATATTATTAATAAAATTATCCAAATTGCTTTCTAAAACTTGTATCACAGGAAAATCCCTCAAAAACTCAAGCACTTTCATTTCTTCCGGACTTCGTAAATAAAAAAGCAACTGATTTAAAAAGGTTGCGTAAATAGGATTGCTCTCCAACTGTTCATTTAATTCTTCAAGGAGATATTCTTGCTCACCGGATTTTAGAATGACTAGGACTTCAAATAACAAACCTACTTTGCGGATTTTAACAACCAATTTTGTGGGCAATACTTGTAACGTATGCCTTAAATTTCTTTTTTTAGGGTATTGGGATTCTTTCGTATACCCCTGAAAATAGTATAGTTTATAATCAGAAGTAAGCTGTAAAAATGCTCCAAATTGATCATGTATTAAGTGGACATCTTTCTTTTTAATGGCCCTATTCACCTTATTTACAGCCATGAAAATCTTTTCCAAATTCAAATTGTCTCCCAAACGCTTATCCTCTGGATCTTCCAAAAGTGTGAATTTAACGTTCAAAGCTTTAGGGTCATTTTTACTCCCCTTTGCCATAAAGGCAAAAATACTTTCTAAATCCCCACTGTAATCCAGTACCAAAGCAAAGGCTGCATTGTACCTACCCCATTCAGACTCATTCTCAATGTATTTGAGTTTCTCTTCTGTTAACTGGGAGGACTTAAACAAGTTTTTTTCCATGATTGAGGAAACCACATCAACATTATAAAAACCCCTAATAGGTCCTTTAGGCATCAAAATAATTCCCTCAGTAGAAAAAGCAATCGTTAAAGCCTCCATTGGGTTTTTTATTTGTTCCTGTAAGCCAAAATGTTGTAAATAATCATCCATGGCTTGCCTTCTCTGAGAGCTACTTAATAAAAGTAGGTCCTTTAGTTTTGGATTTGTATACCTATTTTTAAGCCATTGCAAACCTTGTATTACCTGACTCCCTCTGTTGTTTGATCCATCAATTATGACTTTTCCATCTAAATATTCAACAGAAATTTCATGCAGCTGGCCATAAATGTTTACACTGTAATTGTAGCCATTTTCCAAAAAAATCACATCTTCCAACACCGCCTGAACAACTGTATCCGGAAGGGTTGGCATCATTTCAGCCAGATTTCTAATTTCTGGCTGACTGCATGGGATTTCTAAAGGATACGTCAATTTTATAGGTATAACCCTTGCCCCAGTCCCATTTTTATTGAAATCATCAAATGGCAACAAATTTTTATTGCCTTCCATAAAAGTTTTATCACCATTATTGACCTCTAAAAATAATATGGCTGCTGCGACATGTTTGCATTCCAAGTTTTCCAAAAAATAAAAACAATCACAATCACATGCCTCATCAACAAAATAACCAATCTCATCATCCCATTCATTGTCCATTAAACCTATAGAAACTTGGTAGTATGGCTCAACATTACCTTTTACTAAAAAATAAAAACTTTCCAATTCAGTGTCAAAATAATCAAAAGAAACCATACCCTTTTGAAGAAGTAACTTCCCTCTTTCAATCAATTGGGATGACATTTCTTTCTTGAGAATTCTCAAATTATAGATTTGACTTTTAGTAAGTGACATGCATTAGTATTTTGGGGTAAAATAATGGGTTTTAACTATAGAAAAAAGGTTTCAATTTCTTTTTTTAATCCATCCTTAGTAATAAAAAAAAACCGGGGATGTTCGTCAACTTAATCCTATTCATGCTTAGTCCTATTATTTAAAAAAACAAATCTAATTTAATTTTTAAATGCAATAAAAATAATTTGAAATACATTTATCATTATTTAAAAAAATTTGTTTAGGTTTGTAAAAACTTTTTAGTTCAATAAATCTTTTTAACAAAAATGATTAATAAAACATTTATCCGTTACTTTCAACTTTTTAGTTTGATCGTTTTTGGAGCCTGCACCACAGAATATGAACTTCCTCTATCGGCCAATGGAAGCATAAGTTTTCAAGTCAAAGAAAGCTTTGTAGAAAATGAACAAAGTAGAAATCTGCAAACTCCTATCCAAGGGGTGAGCAACCTTGTGCTAAGTATCTCCACAGCAGATGGTTCCGAACAGGTATTGGATCGTAAATCTTTACCTGTATTGGGTTTTGGGGATCAACTCCTTATTGAAGACCTTGTTCTTTCCCCGGGAAGCTATCAACTTAGTGCTTTTTATTTAACGGATAGTAGTGGCAACATAATGTATGCTACTGCAAACGAAGGCTCCGAATATGGGGATTATTTAGCAGCCCCTCTACCTATTCCATTTGAAGTGACCGATAACGGATCCCAAAACTTAAGCCTTGAAATCATCTCCACTGCTGGAAAAAACCCGGAGTCTTTCGGTTATGAACCAGGTATGGAAGGTTTCCGGGAGACCTTTTATTTCTTCATTTCAGCAGTGCGTGAAAAGGTTGATGACTTTTTGGACTTTATCCCAGCAGAATTAACTGTTACCCAAAGAGACCATATTTTGACCCAGCAACTTAATGGCAAATTGAACAAGATTGTTCTACCAAAGAGCTCTGGCAATTTTGATCTTTCACTAACCTATGGCCCTTTCCAGCCTATAGCAAAGGAAATAAGTTACGATAGCCTACAAAAATTTGAGCAACTTCCTCTGATTCTTGAAATGACAAAAAAACGCGATGATGCGTTTTATATCGGTGGGACATTCAAAGGGAATATGACTTTGTCCACCCAAGCAGCCCTAGATTCTTTTGGCCTAAAGGGCTATGATATTATTGAGGGGAGTTTAACCCTAGGCAATACACCTGAGGATTCATCCGATCCCATATTAGACCTTTCTCCTTTGGCCACAATAGACCAAATAGATAATAATTTAAACATCATAAATAATCCTGAATTACAATCATTTGAGGGACTGAGTTACCTCCGATACATTTCCCAAGAGTTAGTAGTAAAAAACAACGCTCTTCTAGAGTCATTTTATGGATTGACTTCTTTGGAGAAATTACCAGGTTTGAACCTAACAAACAACCCTAGTATCCGAGACTTTAATGGATTTAGCCATGTGGCTCCTATGATAGCATCTTTACATATTGAAAATATGGAGCACTTTATTGGATTGGAAGGAGAAGGGTTTGAAAATGCAATCAATCTGAGAAGTGTAACTATTATTAGCAATCCTAATCTAATACATCTAAGTTTTCCTACACAAACTGAAACCATCCATTCTAGACTTTATGTAACTAACAATCCTGCATTGATCTCTTTCGGTGGTGGTGATGGCGGATTTAGAAATATATCGAACCTCGAACTAAATAATAACGAGAATTTGGAAAACCTGGAAGGTCTACTTCAACCTAAAGGTGAGGGAGTAAAAGATTTGATTATCTTAAACACTCCCAAACTTACTACCCTATCTCCTCTATTTTTAGCTGAACAAACCGGCGAAATACATTTGGAGAACAATACATCTTTAAAAGATATTACAGCAATTGCCACTGCGGACATAATTTTTGGAGATATCAATATTATAAATAATCCTAAACTTGAAAATCTTAATGGTTTCGAAGGTGGTAAAGTCCTTTATTACTTCGTTTATAAAGGAGAAGATCCCTATCCGGGATATGTCTGGACACCACCTGTGAAAATCACTATCAAAGATAATGTATCACTTGTCGATTTTTGTGGGCTAAAGGATATCAAGGTGACACTCGTTAATAACCTTCCATTTGGCACAGAGATTCAAGGAAATGCCTTTAATCCAAGTTTTGACAATATTCGTAGAGGGGAGTGCAAACCATGAGAGATTTTTCCTATAAATTCCGATCAGTCCTTTTTATTCTTTTAATCTCTCTTGGTGGAGGGTGGATATCCTGTGAAGAAGCAGAACAGCCAAGTGTAATAACAGACCCAGATGAAAAGGAAGACCTAAATCCTACTTCTGAAGAAATAGTACCTACAATTGTAATAAAGATTGGCAAAGTTTCAGACAATTCCTTAAAGCAACTTAAGGTAACGAACTACAGTAATGCAATGATCACTATTCAAACATCAGGTGGAGATACTACTGCTTACAATAGTACGCTTATTCAAGTCCAAGACAAGGGAGACCATTACTTGACAGAAAAAATCATTCTTCCGGAAGGCTCCTATCAAGTGGTTGCATTTTATGTGCTGGATGATAACAATGACATCGTAGAGGCAAGCCCCAAGAAAAGCTCATCACTGAGCAAAGATCAAAATTTATCATTGCCTTTGCCATTTGAATTAGAAACCATAGAAACTGAAAATGAGGAGGAAGCGGAGGTGGAACTTTCTCTGCAGGTGGTAGCTGCAGAAGGACATAGCCCCTCTGATTTTGGTTTTCAGTCATTTGACTTAAATATTGTAACTGCTAATTCCAATAAAATCTATATGGCAATGGTTACTGACCAGCGATTAATGGACTTTTTGCCCGGATCAATTGAGATTACGGCAGACGGGGAAATCATTACCCAAGAACTAATTGCGGGAATTAATGAATCTGCAACACTTCCCATTGCCGAAAGTTATGCTATACTATTTAAAAGTTTCAACTATGATGATTTCATTGATACCCTAACCTTTGATCAATTAAAGTCCTATGTTGAGCAGCCGTTGGTAGTTGAAATGGTAGAAGCAGAAATTAAATGTGTGGGTGGTGATTTCATCGAAGATTTGGTATTGACTACTCAAACAGAATTAAACAACTGGGCATTGAGATGCCATATTGGCATTTATGGGGATCTTATTATTCAAGGAGGTGATGGACAAGACCCTATCGTAGACCTGAGCCCTTTGGAATTGGTCACTCATGTCTATGGGGGTTTAAAAATTGAAAACACTTCAAACCTAAAAAGCCTCCATGGATTGCAAAACCTAAATCTTGTAGAAGGATGGGTAACGATTGATGGAAACGATAGTTTGGAAACACTTGAGGGTTTATCTTTATCTGAAAACCAGCAAGTACATTTAACGATTTCAAGCAATCCTAATTTATTAAATTTTCATGGATTGGAAAAAATAAAAAAATTGGGCTATGTATTCATCAATTCTAATCCAAAAATAGTCAATTTCAAAGGGCTAGATCAAGTACAAGAGATTTCTGGCCTGGAAGTTTCTTTCAATGAAGCACAAACTTCATTCGAGGGGCTCAATAATGTTCGTCTAATAGGTAATCTTGAAATTATAGGTCTAAGGATTACCGACTTTAATGGATTTCAAGGAGTAGAGTCCATCAGTTCCCTAACGCTGTACAACCTGTATGATTTAGAAGATTTTACAGGATTTACGGGCACCGTGACATCTTCCATAGATTTAATGAGTAATGGTATCAGGAAATTGGAAGGACTTACGGTGTCAGAGGAGTTAAGGAGTGTAAACATCAAAGATACCTCTCTTGGTAATCTTCGTGGTTTGAGCAATCTTAAAAAAATAACTAGAAGCCTAACAATTCAAGATAATATTAATTTTAACTCATTGGAAGGACTAGATAACTTGGTCTCTGTTGCCGGAAGCATGATTATTCAATCAAATAATTATCTCACCAACTACTGTGCTTTATCAAAGCTAGTAAATGAAGGAACACATCCGGAAATAACGATTGATGACAATGGTTATAATCCCACGCTAGAGCAAATTCAAGGAGAGGAATGTAAAGGGGAAATGGAATGGTGAAATTATCCCGGATAAGCAATTTGCTTATCCGGGATTACTTATTAAACCAGAAATATGGAGTAAAATTTACCTCGTGAAATGCTCCCAATTCTTGCACAAGTGCCTTGGAGTACCAGATTTTTTTTAAATCAGATTAAAAAACCATGTATTTTTGGAAGATAGAAGAAGTTATCAAAAATCACTGTTCTACAAGGAAAATATCTTTTCCATTAGTACCCATTTCTCTTCTTTTTTGGCCCAGGGTAAGCTTTTTTGAAAGGTTCCCATTAATTTTTCCCACGCCTGCACCTTTTCGTTGCTTGCGTCCATTTTAGCTTTTTCTTCAAAAGAAAAAGATGCGCCTACCTCCATTATCATAAATAGCCGATTACCAGTGAGGTAAATATCCATTACCTGAACATCTGCATCTTTAATACTAGAGATAATTTCTTTTGAGACCTTTTTGTGATGGTCAACATACTTTTCAATAATTTCCGGATCATCCTTTAAATCCAGGGCAAGGCAATATCTTTTCATAATATATATAAAATTAAAGTCGATAGAAATTAATGGCATTGGTTCGCCAAATCTTTTGCATTGCTTCTTCACTATAGGCACTAAAATAGCCTTCCACCAAACCAAGCACTTGTTCATAGCTCCCGGCCAATTGACAAACCGGCCAATCTGATCCAAACATTACCCTATCTTCCCCAAATGACTGCATTATTACATCCATATATGGATAAAACTCTTTTTCATCCCAATCTTTCCAGGCTGCTTCTGTAATCATTCCGGACAACTTGCAAAAAACGTTAGGCATCTTTGCCAAGACTTTGATTTTTGCTTCCCAGTCCTTGATATGACCTGCTTTGATAGGGGGTTTGGCAATATGATCCAATACAAAACGTCCCTCCTCAAAATTAGAAACCGTTTGGATAGCCCCATCCAATTGATGGGGAAATACCAATAGATCATAGGTATACCCTGCCTTAAAAATTAACTTTAGTCCATTTTGAAAAGCTTGATTTAAGATAAAGTTAGGATCAGCTTCATCCTGAAGCACATGCCTAAATCCTTTTAACTTTTTATGACTTTTATAACTGTCAAGGGTAGTTTCCAAGTTTGGTGATTTCAAATCTAACCAACCTACCACGGCCAAAATAAATGGGTGCTTCTCTGCCAGTTTCAAAAGAAATTGGTTTTCTTCTTCATCTTGAACTGCTTGTACTGCTACGGTACCTTCCACCCCATTTCTTTGGAGGATAGGAAATAAATCATCCGGTAGGAAATCATGCTTCAATTGAAGCATCTCATCACCAATCCAAGCATACCTTTCACTGTTATACCGCCAAAAATGTTGGTGTGCATCAATTTTATTTATCATATTTTGGGTTTCTTGACTTAAGGGTGAATGTATACAATGGCATTAATATTCATTCCGGCGCCAACAGAGGCGAAAATTGAATGATCACCTGGGTTAAAGCTATGGCCTTCTTTTTCTCCTTTCGCGATTAAATCATATAAAATAGGAACGGTAGCTACAGAATTATTACCCAACTCCTGAATACTCATAGGCATAAGGTTTTCCGGTATCTCCTTCTTTTTATAAAGCATAAACAGGCGTTCTAGAATATTATGGTCCATCTTCGCATTTGCCTGATGAATCAACACATGTTGAATATCTTCTATGCCCTTACCTGCACGATCCAGACATTCTTTTAATGTTGCCGGCACTGTTTTAATTGCATATTCATACAGCTTCCTCCCATTCATCTTTAAAAATCTTGTATTGTCCGGGTAATTTGGATTGTAAGACACATCCATATTAAGCAAGTGCGCATGGTTAAGTGTGTCTGATCTAGTGAGGTGTGCGATAATCCCTTCTTTTGAGTCCCCTTCTTTGGCTTCTAAAATAACTGCCCCGGCTCCATCAGAGAAAATCATGCTATCAATGTCATGTGGATCAGAAATTCTTGACAAATTTTCTGCACCTATCACCATCACTCTTTTTGCATCACCGGATTGAAGGTAATAATTGGCTTGAATCATCCCTTGCACCCAACCCGGACAACCAAAAGGCAAATCATAGGCAACAGTGTATGGGTTTTCAATCCCTAGTTTGTGTTTCACCCTAGCGGCTAGGGTTGGACAGGTATCAATTCGAATATTATCTTTCAATATGTCCCCAAAATTATGGGCTACGATAATATAATCAAGCGATTCTCCGGTAATACCGGATGATTCTAAGGCGTCTTTAGCAGCCAAATGAGCCATATCTGAAGTCATCAAATTGTCTTCAAGATATCTTCTCTCCCTAATTTCTGTGATTTTTTGTAGGGTAGCTACAATATCCGGATTGGCTTTGACCAATCTATGGCCACTTGCATCGTAAAACTCTTTTGTTAAAAAATACTCATTGGAAATAACCTGGGTTGGTAAATATTTCCCTGAACCAACAATTATGCTACTTATTTTTTTCTTATCCATTAACTAATTGTTCTTTCTAAAATTCTAAGACTGCTAAAATAGGCATTAATACCATTTGGTTGATGAAATTTCCTGAATGATGTGCATTCTACTAACTAAAAAATCAAAGTAAGTCTGTTTCTAATCAATTCTACCATTTTGTAAGGTGAATATATACGATCAAGCCATTTATATTTTAATCTCCCTCCTTGAAATATTGCCTCACCTCTAGTATAAATACCCACAATATACAGGAATGACTACTTTATTCTAAAACATTATTTTTAACATCAATAATATTTGTAGAATATCGATCTGAGCAAGGGCTTTTACTTATAGGCGAAACCAATAAAAAAAGGCTGAATTAAATCAGCCTTTTAAATAATATTACAAATCCGGTTGTGGTGTAGTTCTCAGGTAAGGTTTAATCTCTTTAAATCCTTTAGGGAATTTTGAAGGGATGTCCTCCGTTTTAATTGCAGGGGCTACAACCACATCTTCACCTCTTTTCCAATCTGCAGGAGTAGCTACAGAATAATTAGCAGTCAATTGTAAAGAATCAATTACCCTTAATAATTCGGCAAAATTTCTTCCGGTGCTTGCCGGGTAGGTAATTATTAGTTTAACTTTCTTATCATTCCCAATAATAAAAACAGAACGAACAGTAAAACTTTCGTTTGAGTTGGGATGAATCATGTCATATAGCTCAGATACTTTTTTATCCTCATCCGCAATAATTGGGAAGTTTACAGTAGTATCTTGCGTTTCATTAATATCTTCGATCCAAGACCTGTGGCTGTCAGCTCCATCTACACTAAGGGCAAGCATCTTGACATTTCTTTTGTCAAACTCTTCCTTTAATTTAGACGCTGCACCCAATTCAGTAGTACAAACAGGCGTATAATCTGCAGGGTGTGAAAATAAAATCCCCCAACTGTCTCCTAGGTATTCGTGAAAATTAATTTCTCCTACGGAAGAATCAGCGGTAAAGTCCGGAGCAACGTCTCCTAATCTAAGTGCCATAATTGAATTGTTTTTAGGTTTTGAATTTAATTTTAGGTCTATTATGAAAACAGAAATGATTAAAATAAAGTTTACCGTTGGCTAAATAAATTAATTGAATAAATTTATTGCCTTATTTTCAAAGGATTGTGGGTAGTTTGAGAATATTTTTTTTGAGGGTTTTGGTTTGTTCTTGAAAGACCCTATATTTGCATCACCATTTAGAAAAAAGAGCACATCACTCACAAAATGGTCCGTTCGTCTAGGGGTTAGGACGTATCCCTTTCACGGATGAAACACGGGTTCGATTCCCGTACGGACTACAACAAATTTTATTTGTTTGCCGCCAGGCGAGCAAATTTTATTTGTGGTTGTTAGTGGTTAAAGTGAATAAAAAAACCTGATCATTCGATCAGGTTTTTTTGTTACCTAATTTTGGAGTCAAGTCTCAAAATTTAAACTATTCAGAATAATCTCTTAACAATGCACGATAGTTGGTTAAGATTTTTGACCTGCTAATAAAACCTATAAAATTTCTTTCCTCATTTAGCAAGGGCAGTTGCCATACATCTGCTTCATCAAACATCTTGGTCACCTCCATTACCGAATCATCAGGAGAAATAATGAATGGAGGGGCAATGGCCAATTGACTGACGCTTGTTCCTTCTGCAGATTCCTTATTCAATAGAAAAGGACGGAGTTGCTCCCTGTTCAACAAACCCCAAAATTGGTTATTGACATCCACTACAGCCATACTGTTCCTGAATTTATGCAGTACCTCCTCCATGCTATCCGTGGTGCAAATTTGAACTGAAGAGGGGTTGATACAGTCTTTTAGTGAGATTTGGGAAAGGATATTTTGATCTTGCCTGGTTGTAAAGATGTCGCCTTTTTCAGCCAATTCTTTAAAAGAAGGGTTAATCGGTGAGAAGGACCTGTTAATGAGGTAAGAAATAACAGAAACGATCATCAAAGGGATAAATAAATCATATCCGCTACTAGATTCTGCAATAAGGAAAATAGCTGTCAAAGGGGCATACATGGCACCAGACATCACCCCAGCCATCCCCACCAACATAAGGTTGGTAGTGGGAACCTCAGTAAATCCCATCAATTCTAAAGAGAAACCAAACACAAAACCCAAAAGTCCCCCAGCCATAAGGGAAGGTGCAAAATTACCACCATTACCTCCCGAATAAAGGGTAATACTAGTGGCAAAGGCCTTAAGCAAAATTGTAAGGGATAAGAACAAAATAATAATTAGCTCGGAATTGCCGAAATAACTAAAGAGGCTGTCCTCTATGAGTAATTCCACTTTACCTTGATAAATGGTTCTTATATTGATGTATCCCTCTCCAAAAAGTGGAGGAAATAAAACGCAAAGTACAGACAACATCAAGCCTCCTAAAATGGCTTTTAGAAGCATTTGTTTTTTAAAGCCCTCAAAAAACTTGTGGACGAACTGCCCTACCAATAAAAAATACCTAGAATAAAAACCTGTAAGCACCCCCAGCCCAAGGAAGTAAATGACATTGATATAGTTGAATGTTTCCCTCGCTTGAAAATTAAAAAGTATGTCTTCATTTAAAATTATGGTGGAAAGTAAACTTCCACAAATGGACGCAATTACTAAGGGAATAAAATCCGTGAATACCAACCCGGTAAGAATAATCTCAAAAGCAAACATAATTCCGGCAATTGGTGCATTGAAGGCCGCCGATATGCCGGCTGCTGCACCTGCAGCCAATAATAAGGTGCGTTCTTTAAAGCCCAAACGATACCTTTGGGCATAATTGGAGCCAATGGCAGAACCTGTAACAGCTATTGGGGTCTCCAAACCCACAGATCCTCCAAAACCTACCGTTATTCCACTTTGGAGGATTTGGGAATACATCTTGGTAATTTTTACCTTACTCTGTTTCTTTGAAATGTCTTTCAGGACGAAAGAGATCTCTTTCTCCTCATCACCACTAAAAAAGTATTTGACAATAAATGCTGTTAAGGTAATTCCTATTAATGGAAAAATCCCATATATAAGTAACCTTTCTTCAAAGGGGACATCAGTGCTAATGGAAGATTGGATATAATGAACAAACACTTTCAAAATTACCCCTGCAGATCCTGCACTCAAGCCTACCAATATACCGGATAGGACTAGAAATTGAGATCGGGTCATTTTCTCGCTAACCCAAATTAAGAAAAGCTCAATAAAATTAAATTTCCTATATGGATATTGAATAAAATTCTTTTTGAATTGTAAAAAGTTGATATAAAGAATTTTTACTTTTCTGTTCATTTAATTTCTCAAATCATTAAGTTGAAATAAAGGAGCAAAGGATAAGCAGAGCTAATAGTGTAATTATAGGAGTATTAAATTAATACTTGCCACCTTCCTCCTCTCAGGCTAAGGTTTCTGTTTACCTGTTTCTGAGTTTTAAAACACTTATGACTCTGAATTTCACTCTTGATTATTAGCCAAATCCAGTTAAAATGACCAATTAATCTATTCAATTGTATTTTGGGTTTTTAGGTAAATTTTCAAGATTTAAAGTTAGCATAAATTTTACATTATTTGTAGCTGATCGCCACCTAGACTAAATGGGTTTCAAGAAAAATATTAAAAAGTCATTTTTTAATGCGTAAAGGCACTTAATTATAATTGGAAAGCCCCAATCCCTGTAATAAAAAATCAAAACATGTAGTATTGTTTCAATGACCATTGGGCTATAAAATAATAGCATGGCTTCGGGTACTGCAGGTATGGAAATTAAGTTAGGTACGTTAATCCAAGGTTTAATGCCAACTCAAACCTGTATCAAGCAATGGGTCAACCTCCTTGAATTCTTCAAAACTTCGACCTTGATTATTCTGCCACCATTCCAAATAAGCTTGAGCCACTATGGGATGCGCATCCTCTTCTTGCACCAGATCGAATCCACCGCTCCTTTCTTTCACAACTGGATTTTGGGAAGGAAATTTTCCTATTAAATATTCGCTGTCTATCGCAACAGCACGAATCGATTCTATGGTCCATAATGCATACATTCCCAAAGAACATTCCTTATTAAAATACGAAGAAATCATATTCCGTGGGAAATTGGTGATTTTTTCGGTTTTATTTCTATAAGTCAACAGTTTAGGTATATCTGCTTCAGTAAAATCCGGCAAATCCATTGCTGTATATTCACCCTTGACCAATAGCGCAATATAATTCTCAACCTCAACATTTTGAAGGGGCTCTTCTTCATTATTATTGCAAGCCATAAAGGCTAGGAAACAAAAAAGCATCACAAAACACCTTAAACTTTTCATATTGTATATGTTCCGGTTATTTTAACCTAAATATAAAAAATATTAACCACATTTAAGGCGCTAAATGTTTCAAGGCTAGACCTATAGAGGTTCTAGGCTTAAAACCTTTCCAAGTTTCTTCCAATGAATCCTCGGTTAGATCTAGAAAAGATGAATAGTCCTTACCTTTTAAGTGAATCCCCAAGAAAGCTGTTACAAAATGTTGGTTGATATTGTTTATCCTTCTTTGGTCCCAAGCGGGTTCTGCATAACGCAAATACTCATCCAGATGCATCCCCTTTTGAAAAGATTCTGCCGGTGGTGGGTTTGGTGCTACGTTGTGTCGGGCATTCATATAGGTCAACAAGTACCGATTAGCATTGACAGCTCCATCAAAAATAGCCTTGATCCCATCCTCATAGCCCGAAATATCATCCTGATCACCTGCAATGAAAAAAACAGGAGTTTTAAGATTAGCTAATCCTTCACTATCCCAAACTCCCCTTGCCATACCCCATGGGGCAAAAGCCACTACAGCCTTAATCCTTGAATCAACAGACGCTGCATAAGAAGGATGAGCTATACTTCGTTCCATTATTAGGTCACTTCCTCCGGTCATTTGTTTAAAAAACCCACCAAAGCCTGATGAAAAACCTGCGCCTGCTGCATTTAAGGCACCATATCCACCCATGGAATAACCTACTAAGGCTGTATTCTCCACATCAATCATCCCTGCCAATATGCCATCAGCCCCCTTCTTGCCCAATTTCTCCATTTCATTGAGTACAAATAAATCGTCTATTGGCCGATGATAAAGCGTACTAGAAAATTTACCCGGATCTTCAAAAGTGGACTCAGTATGGTGAATAGCTGCCACCACATAACCTTTAGAAGCCAGGTTTTCTGTAAGGTAGGTCATCAAATACCTGGAACCCACATAGCCATGAGAAACAATTACCAATGGGAATGCGCCTTCATCATTTTTGGGAAGTGCGTCTCGTTCTGCTCTTCCTTTAAATGAGAAAGGAGAAAGTGGACGTTTTTCGTCGTTTGCCAGTCCAATAAAATCCTCATAAGTAATTTCTGTGGGACTATCTCCTTCTGCCGGATACCAAACCTCAACCTTTAGCGGCCTGTCATAAATGGGTTTTTCTTCCTTTTTAAAATTGGCCACATCCGGCTGATCTTTATGTAGGAAGTTTAAAGTCTTTACGCCAACCTTATACTCTCCACGCTCTGCCAATTCCGGAGCATCAGGAAGCATATCACCATAAATAAAATCTGGAGGATTGGTTTGGCTTATTGCTGGTTTTAAAGAAAATAAACTGAAAAGAATTAAAGAAATAGCATAGGATAGCTTCGTAAATTTCATAAGTTATTTGGGTTATTTGCTTTCTATTAAAAAAATCTAAAGATTAAAGATAATTTTTTTCTTGGATATAAATATTTAAGAGTTAGAATAATTTATTGTTAATTCTTATTCTATTTTTGTTTCAAGGATTTTGTTTGGAGGGAAAATATTTATCCATCATTGGCCTTGAATCTTGTTGATGCTTATTATTTATTTCAACTATTATCGTATTAATTAACGTCAACTAAAAACGAATGGATAAGAAGGAAAAGAATACTTTAAGTCAAGGAATCTTTACAAACCTGTCAAAAGACATCCCTTCCGGGATTGTGGTCTTTTTGGTTGCCCTTCCTTTGTGTTTAGGAATAGCACTTGCTAGTGGAGCCCCTTTAATTTCAGGGCTGATCTCAGGAATGATCGGAGGTTTGGTTATAGGATTGTTAAGTAGGTCTCATACAAGTGTTTCCGGACCGGCTGCAAGCTTGTCCGCTGTGGTATTGGTTGCCATCCAATTGCTAGGTTCTTTTCAGGTATTTTTGCTTGCCTTGATGATAGGGGGCTTAATTCAGGTGGCTTTGGGCTTTTTAAAGGCTGGAGGAATAGCAGATTATATCCCTACCAATATTATAAAAGGCCTTTTGGCTGCTATAGGTTTAATTTTGGTTTTTTCACAATTGCCCTATGCCGTTGGGGTGGAAATTGATGATAGCAGGCTTTTAGATTATTCCCAAGATACATTCACAGGCTTTCAAGAAAGGGTTCAAATGGTTGTCTCTTCCATAGCTCCCGGGGCACTGGTATTATCTGTTATTTCATTGGGTACAATGATTTTTTGGGATAACACCCCACTCAAAAAGCTTAAATTATTTCCTCCGTCACTTTTTGTGGTAATCCTTGGGGTGGCCCTCAATCAATTTTTTAAGTTGTTTGTTCCGGAGTTATTCCTAGATGGGGTTCATCTTGTCAATATTCCTGAAATCAGTCACTTTAGCGCGCTCTTCACATTTCCTGATTTTTCGGCTATCAATGATGGTAAGGTTTGGACTTATGCTTTCACCATTGCAATCATAGGCTCTATTGCTACTTTATTGAACCTAGAAGCCACAGACAACCTGGATCCCCACAAAAGAAGAAGCCCACCCAATCAGGAATTGGTTGCTCAGGGAGTGGGTAATACTTTGACAGGTTTATTAGGAGGCATTCCGATTACTTCTGTAATTGTGCGCAGTTCAGTTAATATAGAGGCAGGAGCTGAATCCAAGCTATCCACACTCATCCATGGTTTTCTCTTGATGATTAGTGTGTTATTTCTCAGCAATATCATCAATCTCATTCCGTTAGCCTCCCTTGCCAGTATATTGCTATTAGTAGGATACAAGCTCACTTCGTTCCATATGATTCGGCAAATGTACCGCAAAGGCTGGCCACAATTTTTACCTTTTGCGGTGACCATAATAGCCATTCTTTTTACAGATGTGTTATTGGGTGTATTGATTGGATCTTCAATAAGCGTTTTTTTCTTACTTCGCAGCAATTTTCACAATCCTTATTTTATTGAGGCCACCAACCCCTCCAGCAAGAAAAAAACCATTCGACTAGAGCTTTCCAATGAAGTTTCTTTTTTAAATAAGCCTGCCATTAAGCGGACTTTATGGAATTTGCCCAAGGGGTCAAAGGTAATCGTAGATGCCTCTTTTTCTTCTTATATTGAACCGGATATTATTGAAATATTAGAAGATTATAAGCAGACCTTCGCCATAGAAAACAATATCGATTTTTCTATATTGGGGATGGGTGAGAACTTTACTGCGAAGAAAAAAATATTTTTGGACAGAAAAGATACCCAAGATCGAAGTGATTTAAACGCTCCCCATAAAATATTAAACTTCCTTGAGGAAGGAAACAAACGCTATATCGACGGAGATTTGGTTTCCCGAAGGTACCAAAACAAAAAGTTAAAGGATTTTATTAAAGTGGATCCCTTGGCGGTAATGGTCAACTGTCTAGATATGCGGGAACCACTCAACATGCTTATGAACACGGGAATAGGAGATCTCATTCCTCTGAAAGTGGCAGGAAATTTATTGGACAATCACTTGATAGAAAGTATTGAAATTTCTTGTAGAAACCAGAAAGCCAGGCTGATTTTAATCATGGGAAATACTTCCAATAAGTTAATTTTAGCCTCATTAAAAAAACTGGTAGAAGATCCTGACTCCGGCATAAGTCCCCTATTGGTTCCTGCGATAAAGGAAAAGTTTTTGGCCCCTGACCAATTAAGCAAAGCAAACCTCGTGGAATGGACTGAGCGATTAATGACCTGGAATCTTGCGTATTCTAAAAAACTAATCCTTACCCAAAACAGCTACCTCAACTACGAGATATCGCGTGGTAATATTGGTTTATGTACTGCCATTTTTGACAGAAAATCAGGTAAAATAGATTTTTCTCCGCTTTATGTTTCTGAAAAAGTAACCAATAATAATTCTTAACTTAGTTTTTGAAACAGTTTACTCAATAAAATAAGAAAAATGAAGTGGTCATTGATCAAAAACCAACAAAAATATATAATGTCATCGTTCACATGGTTCATCCTACTATTAATTATTTCTTCTTGTGAAAGAGGTGAGTCCAAAACCGCTGAAGGGATAACCGAAGAGCCATGGGAGATCATTTTCAATGGAGAAAACCTGGAAGGTTGGACCCCAAAGTTTCAGCACCATGAATCAGGAGATAATTATGCCAATACTTTTCGAGTGGTAGATGGAGTAATTCAAGTAAATTATGATGGCTATGAAAGTTTCGATGAGCGCTATGGCCATCTTTTCTACAAAAAACCCTATGCTTCCTTCCATCTCAAATTCGATTATCGTTTTACTGACCAATGGATGGAAGACGCACCAAGCTATACCTACAGAAACAGCGGGGTAATGTTTCATTCTCAAGCCCCTGAAACCATACTGAAGGAGCAAGACTGGCCGATATCCGTAGAATATCAAATGCTGGCAGATGCCGGAGATGGTAAGCCGAGACCTACCGGAAACATGTGCTCTCCGGGTACTGAAGTTTACTTTGAAGGAGAAATGGATCCCAGGCATTGCATAAACTCCAGCTCTCCTACTTTTCCATGGGATGAGTGGGTGCATGCAGAATTAATCGTATACAGTGATTCTCTCGTGATACATAAAGTAAATGGTGAAGAAGTTTTACAATATACCAAACCACAAATTGGAGGTGGTGTAGCCACAAGATTTGATCCTGCCTATAAAGTAGACGGAAAATTATTAAGAGAAGGATACATTGGACTACAAGCTGAAGGACAAGGAGTTGAGTTTAAAAACATAAAAATTAAAGCTATTCATTAATAGTTTTATTTGAGAAACCTTTCAGCAAAAGCTTCTTTAAAAGCCCTGCCAATGGGTAATTTTTCCCCATCAAGTAAAGTAATCATATTGCCGGAAACCTTTTCTACTTGAGAAATATTTACAATAAAGGATTTATGAATGCGCACAAACTGCTGTTCATCCAATAAATCCAACCACTTTCTCATGGGTTCAGAAGACAGGTATTTTTTTTCCGGAAGAATAATGTCGCAATAATCTCCATCTGCTCGAAGGTATATGATATCCTGAAAAGGAATACGAATATGATCATAACCTAGTTTGACAAAGTGTTCCTTTCTTTGCTGCTCAGGTCTATTAGAAACATATTCTTTAGGCAAAGAAAAACCTGCAATGGGAACCTTCCCTACTGCCTTTACAAACCTTAAAAAAGAAAAAGGTTTCAATAAATAGTCCACCACATCGAGCTCATAGCTTTCTAAAGCATATTCGGAATAGGCAGTTGTAAGTATGATATAAGGCTTTTTATTGAGACTTTTGAGAAACTCTAAGCCTGTTAACCTTGGCAGGTGTATGTCCAAAAAAACCAAGTCTATGTCATTGGTATTCAAAAAACTCATGGCTAAAATGGGGTCACTAAAGGTTCCTTTTAGCTCTAGGCTTCCCAAGTCTTCTATGTATTTTTTTAATATCCTTTGTGCAGGTGGCTGGTCTTCTATTATGATACAGTTCATATCAGTCTTTGTTCAATACCATTTCTAAAGTTACCTTATACATTGAATCCGTCAGCTGAATCTCCAACTCATGCGCATCATGATAAAGCAAGTCCAATCTTTTTCTAACATTGCTTAATCCAATGCCTTTTCCGGCATTGGCATCCACATTATCGCCCTTGTAATTGTTTTGACAAACAAAAATTAATTTTCCACCCTCACTTATCGTCAACCTAATGTCTATCACAATTTGTTCCGATTGACCGGATTGACTGTGTTTAAATGCATTTTCTATAAAAACATTCAATATTAAAGGAGCGATTACAAATCCTGAAATTTGTTCTGGAGCCTCAAAGCTAACCTTCCCTCTTTCCTCTATCTGCATTTCATACAAGCGAGTAAAATTTCTCAGGTGCTCTATTTCCTTCGAAAGAGGAACTGAAGTTTCTTTGCATTCATACAGCATATACCGAAGTACTGAACTTAATTCAAGTATAATTTCCGGAGTTTTAGCAGATTTCACAACTGCATACGAATAAAGATTGTTCAGGTTATTAAAAAGGAAATGAGGGTTTATTTGGGACTTTAAAAAAGTCAATTCCCCTTCTTTAATGATGGCCTTTAACTCTTCTACTTTCCTTTGGTTTCGAAGGGCATCCCAAGCAAATTTAAAGCCTGATAAAATTACAATAACCGGCAATACTTGACCTAAACTAAACATCACACCGGGAAACCCTGCTCCCCTTGAGTCAGGAAAATACCATTTTTCTATCACAAATTCTTCCATAATAATGACCAGGGCAAGGATTATGATGGTTAGACCGAAAAAGGCTATGTATTTTTTTGAGTAATAAAACTTAGGTAATAAAAGGTAACTAATGCAAAGATTTGCAATGGTATAATTGAGAAAAAAAACAACATCATACCAATGAAAAGAATTGACTTTGCTCGGATGATTGCTATCAATTACATAAAAACTGAAAACCAAAGCATGTAAAACAAGCTGAAAAAGAAGCTCTTTTCTTGATAAGTGCTGAACTGTGGGATGCCTACTCATGGTATAAATATATGAATTGTGTAAGCCAAGAGACAAATTTTATGGTTGAACATCAAATATATCACTGTAAACAACAAGCTTTTCTTAGAAATCAAAATTATGTCGTTTGGCAGATAAATAGAGCCGTTTACCGAATACATTATTAGGATTCAGGATTTATTATCAAATTCAAATTACAAACCGAAAATATTTAACTTCATGAAAAGACTACTAACATTTGTCACAGTATTGTTTGTGACATTATTTTCTTCACTGGCACAGGATATTGAAGTATCCGGAAAAGTGGTGGACTCCAAAAGCAAAAGCCCAATTGAATTTGCTACAATTAAATTACTGGATAAAACCTCAGGCAATCTATTGGTGGGAACCACTACAAAAGCGGACGGTGGCTTGTTGCTGATAACTCAAGCGGAAGACTTTGTACTTGAGATTAGTTTCATTGGCTTTATTTCTAAAACTATTGAGGAATATCAAATAAATAACGGCAAAGTTGATTTCGGTACAATATTGTTGGAAGAAGACAGCAAGTTAATGGATGAAGTAATCATCCGGGGAGAGCGCTCCTCTACAGAGTTTAGGTTAGACAAAAGAATATTTAACGTAGGCCAGGATTTGAGTAGTACCGGAGCAAGTGCACTTGAAGTACTTAATAATGTCCCCTCAGTCACAGTGGATATCGAAGGTCAGATTCAATTGAGAGGTGCCGGAGGTGTGCAAATCATGATTAATGGCAAACCTTCTGTTTTGACTAGTGATGGTGGAAGTGCATTGGGTACTTTGACAGCCGATATGATTGAAAGTGTTGAGGTAATTACCAATCCATCGGCAAAATACGACGCAGAAGGTACTTCCGGTATTATCAATATCGTTTTAAAGAAGGAAGAAAAGAAAGGGATTAATGGCTCTGTATCTTTAAATACAGGGGTACCGGAAAACCATAGTTTAGGCTTTAGTTTAAATAAAAGAACAGAAAAATTTAATCTCTTTAGTCAAATTGGTTTTGGTAAAAGAAAATTTCCTGAGAATTATAAAGGTTATAATAGAAATGAAACGGCCAATACAGAAATAAATAATTATGGAGAAAGAGACAAGGGAGAATCATTCTTAAATATAATCTTGGGAACAGATTACCACATCAATGATCAAAATGTACTTTCCCTTACCGGTAACTTTGCTTATGAATGGGAATCAGAAACTTCTTTAATAAACTATCAAGCGATTGGAGCAGACAATGTGGTTACCTCTGCCTGGCAAAGGGACGAAGTGACTTCTGCTACCAATCCGAAATGGCAATTTGAGATGCAGTACAAAAAAGACTTCTCTGATAATAAGGATCATTTTTTATTGGTCAGTGCTTTGGGTAGTTCCTTTTCGAAAGATCAGGAATCCTCCTTTAACAATACTCCAGAATTTGGTGAAGAAGCTTTGAGTGACCAACAACAAACTCAAACGGACTTTGGGCAGGTAGAATACACTTTTAAAGCCGATTATACACAACCATTTACTGAAGAAATAACCTTTGAAGCTGGTGGTCAATACCTAATTACTGACGTTGGCAATGATTATTCAATTAGTAACTGGGAAAACAATCAGTGGGTGGTTGTAACCGATTTATCCAATTCTTTTCTATACAATCAAAAGGTTTTAGGAATCTACAGTACCGGTTCTTATGAAGGGGAAAAAGCAGGCATAAAATTAGGCTTAAGGATGGAAAACACCGATTTGTTTACCCTGCTGGAGCAAACCGACCAAGAAAACAACAGGAATTTCACCAACTTTTTCCCTACGGTTCATACCTCCTATAAAATGAGAGATAACTTTAGCCTTCAAGCCGGATATTCCAGAAGAATCGCCAGACCAAGATTGTTTGATTTAAATCCTTATTATAATATTCGAAACAATTATAGCATCAGAACCGGAAACCCGGATTTACTTCCTGAGTTGACGGATAGCTATGAAATCACAGGTATATTTGACCACAAAACCTTTTCCTTAAGCTCTTCCCTATATCACCGATACATCACCAGTACCGTTGAGAATGTTACTCGATTTGAAGGGGATGTAGCCATCTCAATGCCCATGAATATCGGCACCAATAAAACCACCGGATGGGAAGTAAACGGTAAATACACACCATTGGATTGGTTGTCATTTAATGGAGATTTTAATTACAATTACTTCCACAGAGAAGGTACCTATGAATCAACAGATTTTGATTTTAATGCCGATCAATGGTCAACAAGGCTGACTACAAAAATTGACTTCCCTGCAGATTTCACCCTAGAAATGGTAGGAAATTACCAATCAAAAAGACAAACTTTCCAAAGTTTAATGAGTGGTTACGCCATGGCAGACATAGGTGTTAGAAAAAAAGTATTGAAAGGAAAAGTGATCCTTAACCTGAGCGTAAGGGATGCTTTTGCCAGTAGAATTTTTGAAAGTGAAACCATTCAAAACAACTTTTCTCAATACAGCCACCGAATGCGTGGGCGTTTTGTGACTTTTGGTTTAAGTTACGGATTTGGAAAAGGAGAAGCCATGGAGTTTAGTGGTCAAAAAAGACGTTTTTAAAACATAACAAGCCTCTAAAAGAGTGGGTAAATAATTATAATATGCTTGTTATACAGTTGTCACAAACCTTGTTTTGTGGCAACTTTTTTTGTTTTATTGTAGCCTGAAGCTGAAAGAGGTATTTTTGCCCTAAATAGGCATTATACCATCTGTGACCTATTGAAGTCACTTCAAGATTTGCACTCCCTGCAATCCCAACATCCCATGAGAAATTTCAAAAAATCTTATTACAAAATCCGGGTCTAATAGTATCATTCAAAAATTGGAGAAGTCCATTTCGCCAGCGCTGAAAAATATTAAAGCAACGCCTAAAACAACGATGTCTAATTTTAAAGTAAATGGAAGAAATATTTTTTTAAACTGTTAAAAACAATCCCTAAAGTAGCTTAGGGATTAATCTTCCAAACTACTTTAGGGAAATTAAATAGGATTGACAATCAATGGACTAACCAAGAATCCATTCTCAAAATGGAGACTTAAAACTATGAGTAGGCCTCTTCAACTCATCACAGCAAGTGGACGTTATTGACTACTGCCATCCCCCACCAAGGGACCTGTACAAGTTGGTCAAGGACTCAAGTTGAGTATACCTTGTATTAATCAATTTGATTTCAGAATTCAATGCATTTTCTCGGGCAGTAATCACTTCCAGATAATTTCCAATACCATTGTCAAGCAGTTCCTCAGAATAGTCGATGGCTACCTTGTAAGCATCTAACTCCTGTTTTAAAAGCTTTTCCTTTTCCTTGGCTGCTTGAAAATTATACAGGGCGTCAGAAACCTCTTTCTCTGCATTAAGAATGGTATTTCTAAAGTTTAAATACGCCTGCTCTTGTTGGGTCTTGGCCACTTCTAACTGGGTTTTTAACTTCCTTCCATTTAAAATTGGTTGTGTAATACCCGAAATAATATTGGCAAAAGCAGAATTCAAACTGAACAATTGATCCAATTCCAAACTCTGGATACCTCCGGTGCCTGTAATACTTAAGGAAGGATATAAATTGGTCTTTGCCACATTGCTTAATTCAAAGGCATTGATCAGCCCGTATTCTGCGGCAAATACATCCGGTCGGTTTCGCAATAATTGCACCGGAAAACCTATGGATAGTTCTTCAGGTAAGCTTTGCTCATCTAGGCTGCCTCTGGAAATTTCTTCAGGGGACCTAGCCAATAATATTGCCAATGCATTTTCAGTTAAATGCAAGTCCCTTTGCAAATCCACTTTCAAGGCTTTGGCGGTAAACAGTTGTGCTTCTGTTTGCTTCACTCCTACCTCGGTAACTATCCCTGCAATTTTTAATGAAGCCGTTGTTTCCAAAGCCTGTTCCCTGTTGTTGATAGTTGCGTTGGTCAGTTCCAATTGTTCGTCCAAAGCTAACAATCTAAAATATAGATTGGCAATGTCATTAATCAGCCTGGTTTTGACAGCCTGATGTGCAGCAACGGATTGCAAATAGGTGGCTTCAAAAGCTCTTCGCTGGCTTCTAATTTTTCCCCAAATGTCTGCTTCCCATGAAAAGCCAACTGAAACCTCATATTGGGTGATACCTCCATCAAAAAAGGACCCGAATTGAGAGTTTCTTGACAATTCTTGATGAGTTGCTTGACCTGTGCCAGATAAAGTGGGCAATTGCCCCCATTTTCCCTGCTTGTAGTAAGCCTGTGCTGCAAGAACCTTCTGTAATGCTGTCCTTATATCAATATTGGCAGCCAGCCCTTCTTCAATATAATCAACCAAGGCAGAGTCAGTAAACACTTCTCTCCACGAATAATCAGCCATCGTAATGCTGTCTTCAGACAGCAAATCTGTTCGATAATAACTTTCATCTACCAGATCATTGGCCTGCTGGTAATCTTTGGCCACAAAGCATGATGGTAAAATTATCAACAAAAAAGGTATATATAGACTATTTTTAAACATAGTAATTAAGCGTTTTCTAGAGCTTTGGCTTCCTTTTTAGGACTGATTTTTTCCTGAAGCCATTGAAATAAAATAAACAAAATAGGGATGACAAAAACGCCAAGCACAG
>NZ_CAXBOC010000011.1:0-25862 GCF_963976465.1 uncultured Cyclobacterium sp.
ACTACATTATAAGTGCCTGCTTCTTGAAATAAATATTCAGGATCTGCCAATTCACTGGACCCTCCATCTCCAAAGTTCCAATTGTATATTAAATCCCCTGTACCTGTAGAAGAAGACCCATTGAAAGTTATTTCAAAAGGAGCTGATCCTTCCACTGCGGATGAGTTAATAATAGCAACAGGTGGTAAGTTAACAGCGGTTATTTCCTCAACCACAAAACCATTGATAGTGGCATTATTTTTACTGGCTTGAAGCATGATATTTAATTCTCCATCCCTATATTTTCAAAAACCAGTTCTGTAGGAGCATTATCATTTTCCACATACAGGTCGAAATTACTTTTAACCACTTCATCCTCTATGCTAATAGTATATACCCTCTGGCCTATTTCTGAATCCGGCCCGGAGTTCCCAAACCACAATTCATTATGGTAGGTTTTAACGGTGTAGATCCCATTTTCTAATGGTGCTGTGATCGTAAAGTTTTTACCTGATCTTTCTGTCAAGAACATTTCTGGATCGCCTGCTCCAAAATTATTCCAAGTGGCCGCATTGGTAAATGTTACTCCTGATTCGGGTTCGCCATCAAAATCTATCCCCATATAATTAGTAGATAAGCTGCTACCTGCATTTACACTAAGCGCGTAAGCCGTATTAGACATATTCTCTCCTACAACAATTTCAATTTCATCCGTTGAAATATTTCCATCTTCGTCCGTTACTGTAAGGTTTACTATATAGCTGCCATTCTCTGTATAGGTAAAAACCGGCTGCATTTCATTGGAAAAGGAATTGTTTCCAAAGTCCCATTCATAGGTTAGGTCACCGTTTCCGGTAGAATTACCTGCATTGAAGGTTACTTCTAAAGGAGCATTACCTTCCAGCGAACTGGCCTCTGCCAAAGCCACAGGGTAGGTAATCATTTGCTGTTGGGCTTCGATTGAAAAGCCGGATAAGTTTGCATTGTTGACGACTGCCACCATTTGAATATTCAATGTATCATCTTCAACATTAATATTTTCATGGATTAACTCAAGTGGTTGATATTCATTTTCAAGATACAAGTCAAAGTTTTCTCTGACCAACTCGCCTTCGATATAAATATTGTAAACCCTTTGATTAGCTCTTCCTTCGGGACCATCCTGACCAAACCACAATTCATTATGATAAGTTTTCACTGTATAAATCCCATTTTGAACAGGTACCGCATAGCTAAAGTTATTACCCCAACGCTCCGTCAAAAACAAAGGAGGATCACCGACAACATTGTTGCTATATGTATTGGACTCAGAATAGCTTACGCCGGCATAGTTTTCACCAAAAAATGATTCTGAATTGTAATCAACCGCAAGATTACTACCCGCATTAATGTTCAATTCAAATTCGGATGGTGCAAGTCCATTGACTGCAATTGAGTCTATAGCTACATCTCCAAAGACGCTAGATACAGTTAACTTAACATTGTATTCACCCGGTTCCTCGAAAATATGCGTTGGATTTTGATCAGAAGAAGTATTTCCATCTCCAAAGTCCCAAGCAAATGTAAAGTCTTGTGGTCTAGAAATTTCATTTTGAAAATTCACCTCTAAAGGCACTATACCACCAACCGTTGAAGATTCAATATTGGCAATAGGTATTGCTCCAATTTCTCCTTTGTTGACAATGGAAATTCCGGCAATCGAGGCATTGTTAACTTTTGCAAAAAGATTCAAATTCAATATTCCATCAGTTATTTGTATGTCTTCAAAAACCAGGGCAATCGGTTGGTTGCCATTTTCCACATACAAGTCAAAATTGGGTTTAACCAAATCATCCTCCAAAATAATGTCATATACTCGCCTTCCGGCTTCGTTTGGTCCACCATTTGGCATGCCAAACCATGTTTCAGTATGATAAGTAGTTACGGTATACACACCATTTGGCACCTCTATTTGATAAGCGATATTAGGGGCATACCTTTCCGATTTATACAATTCACTGCCAGATACGTTTTCATTCCTATAGACTTCTCCTCCATTATGAATTGAAGGTAGGTTAAGATCTCCCTGGTAGGCGTTACCTTCCAATTCTACATTTGCAGTAGATCCTGTATTATAAAATAAAGAAACTGCTTCAAAATTACCATCAGCCACTATTGGTACAATAACTTCCTCATCATTCCTTAAAGTTATGACCAGATTAGCTGTAGCTGAAAGGCTTTCCCCTGTAAAGTCGAGTGAGAAATTAAATACCTCACCTGCTTTTAAAAATACTTCACTAAGAAACTCACCATCTGTGACTTCGATATCTTCTGCATTTTCTCCGGTTATAGCCATTGATTTAATGTAGAGTCCTGTTTGACCGTTAGTAAGGGCCAAAGTAACTTCCTCTGGTTGACCTTTTTTAACCAGAATTGTTTCTGGCAAGATCAACTCGCTTTCTACTATAGGGTCGGTATTAGGGTCATCAAATCCAAAGTATTCCATGTTCCCAATATTCCCACCACCTTTTCGCGGAGAGCCTGCTACCACATATAACCCCTTGCCCGAAACAATACCTTGTGTACCATGACGACCAAAATTAAGAGTGTCAAGCGTTTCCCAGGTTTGGCTTAAAGGATCATACATTTCTGTGGTAGAAAGTGCTAATGGGTTTGTTGCCACTTCTCCTCCTGCCACGATCAACTTGCCAAGGTAATTGTTAACCATTGCTGCAGCTCTAGGAGTTGGCAAATCCAAACTATCCGGTAAAGTACTCCAGGTCTGTGAATTAAAATCATATACATCTACTTCCGGTAATACCGGAGCAAAAGTACCTTCAGGACCTCCGGACTGTCTGCCTGAAACAGCATACAATTTATTCCCTATGGTAGCAGCAAAGAAATGGTCTCTAGCCCTGGGTGCATCATCCAACACAGTCCATTCCCCTGTCTCAGGATCGTAACTATCAAAATAATTTACATAACCTCCATCATGTCCATCGGTATTTCCACCTACAATATAAAATTTACCTCTATATTCTACCAACCCGGCAGATCCTCTCCTCCTATTTTCAGGAATTTCCGGCCCTTCTATCCATATCTCGTTTATAGGATCAAACATCCAAATATTGGTTGCAGGGGTTTCATTTGGAAAGTCATTGGTATCAAATGCTCCAATTACCCATATAAGCCCCTGGTAATATACTGCCTGAAAATGGTTGAAACTGTATGGGTTAATATCTGTTAATGACCTCCAAGAATCATTTTCAATATCGTAAATATCAATGGTAGTAGAGCTTTCTCTACCTCCCATTAAGTAAAACTCATGACCGGCTTGAACAAAGCTTCCTTCATGCCTAGGGTGGTAAGATCTGTTCTCATTTTTTTCATGCCAAGATTGACTCGTCAACTCAGGACTAATGGTCCAATTAAAATTAAATGTAACAGCATCCGAATGAATTTCATCCTCATCATCAATAGTAACTGTGATCCTGTAAGGACTATTGGCCAATGCTCCCTCATCAATTGTACCATACAATGTACCATTGGTAGGTTCTAAAAAGATCCCCGGAGGCAGTCCGGTAGCATGATAGCTTAAATTTCCGTTTCCACCAGCAGCCTGAATATACATACTTCCATCGCTCTTATGCCCTGCGAAATTAATTTGATCTTCCACTTTGGTGAAAGTAATCGGTGTTTGTATAGGTTTTCCAAGGATTTCAATACCGTTAAAAAGTGGATTTTCCTTTTGCTTATCAAATCTGATATTCAATTCGCCATCCGTGACGTTTACCTGGTATTGTTGCATGCCCCCTACCTGGTGACCAAACCTTTCGATTATGTCAAAAGAGGTTTCTACTACTTCTCCTTCTATGCTAATTCCATAATATCTTTTGCCTAAAGTCGATGTTCCAATGTATCCATTACCTATGTAAAGATTTACTGCATATTGGCCATTTGGAAGGGGTATTGAATACTCCAAATTGGCATCCGTAGTATAACGTTCGGTACTAAATATTTGAACATATTCTTGGTCTGTAATATAGCTAGGGATGGACTCATGTCTGTTTTCCAATGGAAAGTCGTTGTTGTTCCCACTTTTGCCACTAGTTGCTTCAAAGAGCGAATTATTGACAGGTCCTTTGGCAAAATTTTCAACCCATGAAGGGCTACCATCCATGGTGTTTATAAGCTCTCCACCTCCATTTATTCTTAACAAGACCGTGAAATCTTGTTCTACCATTACTTCAAATGACTGCTCAATAATATATCCATTTTGGTCAGTTGCTCTTACTGTAATTAAAGAGGTAACTTCGTCCAGAGGGATATCTACTGAAAGCATTTGGTCTTCAACACTTGCTCCTACAACTGGATTGGTGTTTTCCGACACGGTAAAAGTCAAATTATTATCCCCATCATTATCTCCAAAATATTCCGTGAGGTCAATGACTACATCATCATCCCCCAAAAGCCGATTGATATCTTGTAATTCACGGATGTTATAAGGTTTTTCACCTACCACACGCATAAAGTTCCATACCCCAATAAAGCTTTTGGTGGGATCATTTGAAGTTCCAAATATACCAAAAGCCAAAGGTTGGTTAATATTTTGAATAGCATTAAGTATGGCTCCGGTGGCTTGAATTGTTCCAAGGGGCACCATTTCTTGATTGCTGTATTTATAAAATGGCTTTACTGTCCCAATTACCGGATCTACTTCAAAAGACAACTCTATAAGGGTGTTAGCACTAGGTCTTTCATTTTCTGGGATTGGTAAAAATAAAGGGTTAGGGTCTTCAACATCATTCACTTCTTGAGCGGCAAGCACTCCAGTTTCGTTAAAAACAAGCTTGATAAAATTGCTTTGGGTACCATCTCCTATTTGAATTCCTACTTCACCATCGCCATCAAAATCATAAAGTTGGCCCGGCGAAGATAAGCCTATCACTCCGGATGTAAGGACATAATTTCCAGTTTCAGTACCTACATTCACTCCGAGTTGAAAGCCCTTTTCTTGGGTATTAGCCATTCCATTGGCAGATCCACCTGTCATGGAAACCTGAATCGCTCCCGCAGTACCTCCATAGATGTCAGGAGGGCCCGGACTATCATTTCCTTTGTCCAGCCAATCCAACCAGTTTGGATTTGGATCTCCGTTGTTCATTAGACCGGTAAGACCAAGGCCTAAATAACCAAGCTCATCACCTGAAGCATCCGACTGATTGGTAAACAATTGATTTTCTAAAGGCAAATCTATGGAATAACCTATTTGAAATGCATCTAAGTGATCCAATATACCATCTCCATCATCATCTTCATCATTTAAGTTGGAAATTAAATCTTTGTCATAATCATTGGGAGCAGAACCTCCGGAACAATAATCCGTCCCATTGTCAATTTCATCTTGATTGGTATATCCATCGTGATCATAATCAGCCAAAGGATCAAACTCGGGATCATCTTCAGCAATGCAAAATATATCATCCGCGGGAGTCAACACCATTATTCTATTATCAAATGTAGCTGCCCAAATTGTTCCTGGATAAGAGGTGTTGTCTCCATTTGTAGTAATGCCCAATGCATTGCCACCATTTAGATTCCATTTGTTAAATTCAGCTTCTTTTAAAGTCCCATCTTCATTGAGGTGGATCAAATGTAAAACGCCACCATTTTTACCAACAATTAAGGCTCCCTTTAGCGCCCCATCAAAGTTGCTGGCAGTATATTCATCAATCCCATTGGAATTGTTAGGCACCACGGTAAGAATATTTGGTTGTGGACCGTTTGAATTGGTAAGGGTAGGTGAAATATAGTCAGCCTCTGCATCATTGGCTAAAGCCTGTGGTACCGGAGGCCAATTTACTGGGAGTGAATTGGCTGCATAATCTTCAAATCCCGGCTGTCCGGGTTCAATTGGCTCTAATATTTGAGTTCTAAACTTATCTGTTGGCGTAACGGTTGGAGTTATATTGGTAAAATTCTTATCATCACCTACGAATTTCGTATAAAGTCCTGCCCCTCCGGGAGTAAAAGGAAAAGCACTGCCCGCTTGATAAGGTTGCCCGGGATTCGCCCTGATTGGTGCTGGGTGCCCACCGTAAAAAGTGCCGTTAGTATAATTTTCCAAATCATTTGTGATCATTAGTAAGTGATCCTGATTGTCAACAAACTCTCCCGTTGACGTTGGGTTTAATGGACTTGCTCCCGGTTCTGCAGCATCATAGGCATTGGAAACCAAAGAAGGGTCTCCTTCGTTTGCAGGCATTCCACCCCAGTTAATATTGGCACCATTATCCGTCAGGTATACCCTCTTATTCTCTGTTACTACAAGGTCGTAAGAATTTCTGAATCCGGGCGAAAAAATTTGAACAGGACCATCTATGGTCACCATTCCCATATTTAGTCCATCATTCCCTCCAAAAGGGTCATTTACATCTACCCCATCATAAGCCGGATCATTGGGATCATAAATACCATTTACATTGGCTCTTGTTGGATCATCTAATGTCGGCACATCATATTTATAAGGCCTATTAGAATGGCTATCAAACTTAGTAGGAAGAGCTTCTAAAGCATCTAAATCTATTTTTAATACTGAACCTGCCAAAGCATATTCAGATATATAGGTGAAATTTTTGGAAGGAGAACCGGCATTTGTAAACCCCCCATTACTGATTAATAGATAAGGTTTCCCTCCAATGCTTGTATATTCTATGCCATTAATGGAATGATTTTCTTCCGATCTGGCAAGGCCTCGCACCAAATCAATTACCTCCCATTCTGTACCTGTCCAGCTCAACTTGGTAACCGTGATACCAGTAATTTGTCTCCCATATCTATTATCAAATGCCAAAAAGCCGTGGTCATCGTAATTAGGAATATCTTTAACACCTAGCAAAACTTCTTCTCCCACCACATCGTACTGATTGGGACCTTCTTTCGAAATGGTATAAATTTTGATTTCACCTTTTAATTGAGCTACGTAAAGTCTTTCATCAGGACCAAATTCCAAAGATGTTCCTAATTTGATCTCTTCAAACTCATTGAAATTTAATGCTGTTTGATTAAAGCTTATCGTTTGACCAAACAATACTCCTGAACTACCTAAACCGATCAAAATTACGATAAAAAACAATTTAACCGGAATATTTACCCGCTTTTCCATTATAAATAAAATTAAATATTATAAAACTGCCTAAATAGAAAAATATAAAAATTTTCAACTGTTTAACTAATACAATATTAATCATTTAAGTTATAAAATCAAACTTGAAAAGCATTTTAAATTGTTTCAAATACATTTTTAAAGCTTTATTTATTTTAATTAACTTGATATTTATAAAGATGGTCAATTAATTATTTTAATGGCTACTTTTGTACCCATCTATGAAGCAACAAAAGAGCTTTTTTATTTTGGTACTGATTCTTGGTGCTTTGAGCACCATTAGCCCATTCTCTGTGGACATGTACTTGCCTGCCTTTCCCGCTATTGCTAAAAGTTTGTCAACGAGTATATCCAAGGTTCAATTGTCATTGACGAGTTACTTGATAGGTATTGCCATAGGCCAATTATTTTATGGCCCTTTATTGGATAAGTTTGGAAGAAAAAAACCATTATATATTGGCCTTTGGATTTATGTTGCTGCATCCATTGGTTGTTCATTTACAAATTCTGTAGAATCATTGATACTAATGCGATTTATGCAGGCAGTCGGAGGCTGTGTAGGAATGGTGGCAGCGCAAGCACTTGTTAGGGATATTTTTCCGGTAAATAAAATTGCCCAAGCTTTTGCTTTGCTCACATTGGTCATTGCGGTATCCCCTATGGTTGCACCTACTTTAGGTGGCTATATTACGGCTCATTTTCATTGGCACTGGTTATTTATAATTTTAGCTATTATCTGTTCACTTCTTATATTGGCTTGTAAATGGCAACTTCCTGATGGAGCGGCTCCTGATGAAGGCATTTCATTAAAACCTAAAGCTGTTGCTACCAAATACATCGAGGTATTAAAAAATAAAAAATTTCTTACCTATATTTTAGTAGGTGGAATTGCAGGTGCAGCACCTTTTGCATATATAGCAGGCTCTTCAGATGTATTTATAAACATATATGGATTATCTGTAACTGAGTATGGTTGGTTATTTGCTTTTTTATCCGTTGCTATGATTGGTGCGACACAGTTAAACCATATATTATTAAATTATTTTAGCAATAGAAATATAGTCGTTACAGCTTTATGTTATCAGCTAGTAATTGGTATTGTTATGATATTAGGCGTGTGGTCAAATGCTTTGAACGTTTACTTCCTAATTGGATTGATGTTTATATTTTTAACAGGGCACGGTTTAAGTGTACCTAATTCTGCAGCCATCTCTTTGGCTCCTTTTGATAAAGATGCAGGAAGTGCAGCTGCTATGATGGGCTTTATGCGAATGGCTATAGGCGGTATTGTATCTGCTTTGGTAAGTTTATTCCATAATGGCACCGCCATACCAATGGTTTTTTTAATGGCCTCTTGTATACTAATTGCAGGTTTGGTATTACTTTCCTATCTCTACGCTACAGGAGAGTTAAAATTTATGCTTAAAAGAAAAGATCAATAGTGGGCAAATGGACATATAATAGGTGATACCCGAATAATTTTTTAACTTTGCACTTTCTTAAAATAACGCTAGGCAAATAGAATGATTTCAGTAGATAATTTATCCCTAAAATTCGGCAAGAGAACCCTGTTCGAAGAAGTTAATTTAAAGTTTACACCAGGAAACTGTTTTGGCGTTATCGGAGCTAATGGTGCTGGTAAGTCAACTTTTTTGAAGATTCTTACAGGAGAAATAGATAGTACAACGGGTAGTGTAAATATTACTCCCGGCCAAAGAATGGCAGTATTGTCCCAAGATCACTTTGCCTTCCAGGATGAAGAAGTGCTTAGAACAGTTATAATGGGTCACAAGCATCTTTTTAATATCATGAATGAAAAGGATGCTATCTATATGAAGGAAGACTTTAGTGAAGCTGATGGAATTAAGGCTGCAGAACTAGAGGCTGAATTTGCAGAAATGGACGGTTGGAATGCAGAAAGTGATGCTGCTGCACTACTTTCAGGACTAGGAGTTACCGAAAGTTTGCATGGTAAACTGATGAAAGACCTTTCAGGTGATCAAAAAGTAAGGGTTTTATTGGCTCAGGCACTATTTGGTAATCCCGATATCCTTATTCTGGATGAACCTACCAATGACTTGGACGCAGAAACCATTGGTTGGTTAGAAGACTTTCTTGTAAATTTTAAAAACCTGGTAATCGTGGTATCTCATGATAGGCACTTTTTGGATGTGGTGGCTACCCATATTGTGGATATTGATTTTGGCAAAATCAATATATTCTCCGGAAACTATACCTTCTGGTATGAGTCCTCTCAACTTGCTGCCAAACAAAAAGCCGATCAAAACAAAAAGGCAGAAGACAAACGTAAAGAGCTTCAATCTTTTATCGAGCGTTTTTCTGCCAACGTTGCAAAATCAAAGCAAGCGACCGCTAGAAAAAAGATGTTGGAAAAATTAAATGTGGATGAAATCAAACCATCTACAAGAAAATACCCCGGCATTATTTTTAAACCTGAACGTGAAGCAGGGGATCAAATCTTACTTTCAGAAGAACTCGAACTAAAAAATGATGGCACTACCTACTTTACCGACCTTAACCTTATGGTTGATAAAGGAGATAAGATTGCCTTCCTTTCAAGAACCAAACAGGCCGTAACAAAGTTTTTCCAAACAATTATGGGAGAAATCCCTGTTCAGTCAGGAAGTTTCAAATGGGGAGTAACCATCAATAAGGCCTATATGCCCAATGATAATTCTCCTTATTTTGATTCCGACCTCAAACTGATCGACTGGCTCAGTCAATATTCAGAAAATCAGGAAGAAGCCTATGTACGTACATTTTTGGGAAGGATGCTATTTACAGGGGAAGAATCATTTAAAAAGGCATCTGTTCTTTCCGGAGGTGAAAAAGTTAGGTGTATGCTTTCCAGAATGATGCTTCAAAACCCAAATTTATTGGTTTTAGATGAACCGACCAATCACCTTGATTTGGAATCGATTCATGCGCTAAACAATGCCATGATTGATTTTAGCGGAACAGTGTTGTTTAGCTCCTATGATCATGCCTTTGTGCAGTCAGTGGCCAATAGAATAATTGAATTTACACCAACAGGCACCATCGACCGAAGAATGGATTATGAGTCTTATTTAGAAAGTGAGGAAATTAAAGCCTTAAGGGACAAAATGTACAAGACTACTTAATAGGAGTAGTAGAAGTAAAAAAAGCTGTGGAAATAATTTCCACAGCTTTTTTTTATTATACGGTAACACCTGTGGTACCGCCACCTTTTAAGGTTAGTTCTACAGGAGAATTTGTTTCCCATGATCCGGCAGTAAAGTCAGGTACATCAATAGAATTGGATCTATTGGCTACTGACCATTCACTCAATGGGCCAATTGCACTCCACAATGCTCCATCGTAAACATCTTGGTCAAGAGGTAGACCATTTCTAATGCAATCGATCATTCGCCAATCCATCATAAAGTCCATGCCTCCATGTCCTCCAATTTGCTTGGCCATTTCTCCTACTTTTTTAACAATTTCCGGTGTATATTTTTCTTCAAGAGCCTTCATTTCATCAGCTTTTAACCAACCTTCATGCCCAGTAGAAATTCCCGGAACAGGATATTTACTTGCCGCACCTTTGGTACCACTGAGCAAGTGAATCCTAGAATAGGGGCGCGGAGAACTCACATCATGCTGAATCATAATGGATTTTCCCTTTTTAGTTTTCACCATGGTGGTATTCATATTGCCTCTATAACTTTTTGTGGCAAAAGAGTTATAGAAATTATCTGTCTCAGCTAATTTTTGTGCATGTGCTTTCATCAGGAAATCATTGCTGGAAAGGGATGTCAAATAATCCATCTGATCTCCCCTATTGATATTCATGGCCTGACATACTGGTCCCAACCCATGAGTAGGATACAGGTTACCATTTCTGAAATTCTCTTTCAAACGCCACATGTCCTGGTAGCCGGTTTTACTAAAATTCAATCCCAATAAGTCGTGAATATAAGCCCCTTCTCCATGAAAAACATCACCAAAGAAACCATCTCTAGCCATATTGAGCGTCATCAATTCAAAAAAGTCATAACAGCAATTCTCCATCATCATGCAATGCTTCTTGGTACGCTCTGAAGTCTCAACCAATTGCCAGCATTCTTCTAAAGTAACCGCAATAGGCACCTCACTACAGGCATGTTTTCCTGCCTCCATGGCATAAACAGCCATCGGTGTATGCCATTCCCATGGTGTAGCAATATAAATCAAATCCAGATCATCCCTGTCCACCATTTTCTTCCAGGCATAAGCAGAACCACTGTAAGTTTCTGGTTTATGTGATGTACCTTCCAAAGATTTCACCACTTTGTCTACCATCTCAGGTCTTAGGTCACAAAGAGCTTTAATTTCAACTCCTTCAATTTTACTCAACCTGTTCACAGCACCCGGTCCTCTACTTCCTAAACCAACGATCCCAACTCTCACCACTTCCAATTTAGGGGCGGCGTAACCTGACATATTAAACCTTTGGGCATGTTTTTTCTTGCTTTGGGCAAGTACTTGCTCCTGTTCTTCTAGCGACAAACCTTTAAATCCAGTTCCCACAACTCCTAATCCGGCAAGGCCGGAGAGCTTCAAAAACTCTCTCCTATTATTACTCATAAGCACATTTATTTTTAGTTGATTCCTTAAAATTATATTTAAATTCAAATTTTTTATCAGATTCTAAAAAACAATTTCTTTTTGTATAGAAAATAACACAAATACCACATTATGGCCAATGTGAAAACTCCATTCAACAGGACAAGCACATTTTCGGGAAAACCTAGAGGCTCCAAAAATCCGTAATTGAAAACACGAACCGCATCATAAAGCCAATTGTGCCCTAGTAAATTGGCAAATAAATAGATGAATATGGAATTCATTCCTACAACAATAAACATAAAAGGCCATTGATTGACTTTTTTCACATCGATAAGCCAAAAAAAGAATGCCAATACAAGGATGGCCCATCCACCAGAAGCAAGCACAAATGAACTTGTACATATCCTTTTAATAATAGGCGTAATTCCTGACCAATCCAAAGCATAGCCAAAGGCCAATCCAATCAAACCTGCCCACACCAAATATTTAATTTTTAAATTATTGTCCCTGCTACTTAATAGAATTTTCCCACACATTGCTCCCCAAAGCGTGTGCGCAGCTGTTGGCAGACAATTGATGGCTACCCATCCACCTCCGCTTAATTTTCCCATCAAAATTAAATCAATATAAGACCCGAAGTTTTCTCCTTTTACGAAGGGGGCTGAAGGATCAAATAATCTATACAACAATTCTGTGATAAGCAATAAGGCAATGGAAACTGAAAGTTGGATTTTTAAGGGTTGATTAATAAGAAAATAAGTCAATAAAATGGTAAATGACAATTGGGTAAGCACATTCCATAACTCAAATACCAAGGTCCCGGAACGTAAGCAGTGTAAGCCGGTGCCAAAAAGAAAAAGTAAGCAACACCTCTTAAGAATATGCCGGGTCACTTCACTCCTATCCCCTTGTTTTTCCAATCTTTTGTTCAATGAAAATGGCATGGCAACACCTACTATAAACATAAAGAAGGGCTGAATTAAATCCCAAAACCTTAATCCATTCCAAGGATGGTGTGTGAATTGGGTGAAAGTCATTTGCCAAAAGCTAGCGTAAGGAAATAACCCTTCAAATGCACCATACAACCTGGCTGATTCTCCTACCAACAAAAACATGGTAATACCTCTGTAGGCATCCAAAGAGACTAATCGTTTGTCATTGGCTTCTTGTAAAGAGGTCATTTATAGTAAGGGGAACAGGTAAAGCTTGTTAATCCAAAACATCTAATATTTCAAATATAAGTTATCATGATTCAGGTTCAAATAGAACATCCTATAAATTATATGATTGGTCAAAGTTAGATATTAAAATTTTTTACTTTGTTTGCACTCAAACCAAAAATTAGTTGATAAATAAATATTTAAAATAGAATAAAAATCATAATATATATTATCATTATATTTTGGTCTGGGGATGGATGCTATTCTAATCTGGAAATTATACCCTTGTCCCTGCCGGTTTTATTCTAGAATTTCTTTCACAATGGAATAATACCCCCTGGCATGCTGATCCATGCCCAAATCAGTAGGATGTGTTCCGTCAACTGTACCTTCCATGCCAAGTCCAATTTCATCTTTTTCAAGGTAATAGAGCTCTTCAATCCCTTCAGCAAGTAAAAGCTTATAGGCATTTTTGGATAAAATATTTCTAGATTGATAGGCTGCCTTTCTTTCATTGTTAACCCATTCGTCCGTATATCCGGCATGTTCCACCAACAAAATTGGTGTACCCGGTTTTTTTTCCTTTAAAGTACGCACTGCAGCTACAATTCTTTTGGTAACCTCTTCCTCAGTAAAGGTATTTCTAACCAGGTTGGGCAAACAATCCAAAACATATAGGCTACTATTAATTGAGGTCATGTATTCAATAAGCGGGGTTTCCAACAACCCATTTCCCGAAAAACCAAGATTGATCAGTGGCTTATTTATCATTCGCTCCAATATCGCTGTCCATGCCATACCGGGCCTTGAAGCACATCCGCCTTGAGCAATGGAAGTTCCATACACCACTACCGGAAGTTCCTCCTTTGAAGCATTGATAAAACTAAATGCTGATTCTTTATCCACGCCTATTTCTAGAAAAGTTACCTCATTGTACAAGGGAAGGTAAAGGTCAAAATTTTTGGAGGTGATTTGGTCTGCCTTAAGTGGAAAGGTATATTGAATGGTATCGCCAAATGAGTAACTTCCTCTTACCCAAATCCAGTCTCTTTGATCATGAATATAAAGATCCAGCCCGCTTACCCCTGTGGCCGGCATATGTGGCATGGATTGTCTTGCCGAAACCACATACCTAACTTTAATTTCCTGTGCATCCGTATTAAACTTTAGTTTCACTCCTGCTGCATGTCGAGATAAATTCCAAACTGCTTTACGAACTTTGCTTTCGGCATCATCGGGTAGTCTATGATAATCTAGGCCAGACCAACCCTGACCATGTATCCCATTACGTTCAGGTAATTCCAGTGGGTTTATCCACCTTAAATCCTCCTGAGCTTGTAATAATGAGAAATGACAAAATATAAAGGCCAATGCCAAAATCATTCTTAGCTGCATACTAATAAAATTTAAGAAATTATTTTTTAGGAAAGTTTAAGCAACTAATTTAGAAAAATTAAGAAGATAAAAACCTAAAAAATTCAATTAACTGTGAACCGAATTTTATATACTAGCCTGATTTTAGGCCTTTTCCTTTGCCATTTAACACTGGCACAACAAAAAAGCACCTCCAAAAAACCAAATGTAATTGTCATCCTTACAGACGATCAAGGCTACAAAGATCTTGGAAGTTTTGGAGCCAAAGACCTGGTTACAACGAATATTGATAGATTGGCTGAGGAAGGTGTAAAGTTCACCCAGTTTTATGCAGCAGCACCGGTTTGTTCCCCCTCCAGGGCAGCACTTATGACCGGCAAGTATAATTTTAATGCGGGGCTATTCGGTAACGTTTCGCCCCCGCATTCAGACCCGGAAGGGAAGTCAGGACTTCCTACTGAGGAAATTACCATGGCCGAGTTGTTCAAATCAAATGGCTATCGTACAGGTTTAATTGGCAAATGGCATCTGGGGCATACTCCTGAAAAATTACCCAATGGACAAGGATTTGATTATTTCTTTGGCCATCAAAGAGGCTGTATAGATAATTTTTCACATTTCTTTTATTGGCATGGCCCAAACCTACATGATTTATACAGAAACGAGACAGAAATATACAGACCAGGAGAGTTTTTCGGTGACCTCATGGTACAAGAGATGAAACAATTTATTAGTGAAAAATCATCTCAACCATTTTTCACCTATTGGGCCATCAATATGCCCCATTACCCTTACCAGGGAGATCCTAAATGGCTCGACTATTATGCTGATTTAGAAAGTCCACGCAAGGAATATGCGGCTTTTGTATCTACAATTGATGAAATGGTAGGAGAAATCTACCACCACCTCAAAGCAATAGGTGAACTGGAAAACACCATTATTGTTTACCAGTCAGACCATGGCTATAGCGTAGAGGAGCGTGCATTTTTTGGAGGAGGCGATGCCGGAGCTTTGAATGGCGCAAAATTTAGTATGCTAGAGGGCGGCATAAGGGTACCGGCAATTATCAGATACCCTTCTGTGTTACCTAAAAATGAAGCCCGACATCATTGGGCCAATAGCATCGACTGGATGCCAACACTTGCTGATTTGACTGATATCAATATACCAGCAAGCCAAAAGATTGATGGAAAAAGCCTACTTCCATTAATTCTAGATGCCAAAGTACCAAGCCCGCATAAAACCATGTTTTGGGGTACAGGAAATCCCAAAAATAAAAAGCATGCATGGGCTGTCCGTAAAGGCCCTTGGAAATTATTAGGAAACCCTAATGATCCTACCGGTAAACTGACCTTTACCGAAACTGACAAGCTCTATTTGACTAATATTGAAATGGATTCAACAGAGCACCAGAATCTTGGCCAAAAATATCCCGAAAAAGTTGAAGAGTTGTCTAAAATGTATGAAAACTGGATCAATATTATAAAAAACGAAAAATTATAAGGAAAATATTTAATTTTTTTTCATTAAATAGTTCCCCCATCCCACTACTATAAATTTAAATAAAGCCTCCATTAAGCTTCTATTTAAAAAAATTAAAAGTTACACCAGTGTAGTTTTATAATTTTTTTACAAACAAAGGAGAGAAAATTAAATTCCAAGGAAAACCCTTCCACAATTTACAATTTTCTCTCCTATGTGTATCAAAATTGAATATTGTAAATCATCAATTTTATTCATTAATTTTCGAGATATCAATATTTAAATTATTTTTCGAAACATTATTCTGATATTTTATTATGTGTGGAATAGTAGCATACATTGGATCCAGGGAAGCTTATCCAATAATTTTAAAAGGTCTTCAACGACTTGAATACAGAGGATATGACAGCGCAGGGGTTGCTTTATTAGACAAAGAACTTGCTGTTTACAAAAAAATGGGAAAAGTGGCAGAGTTGGAATCCTCACTTATAGGAACCAATCTGCATGCCCAGTCAGGCATTGGTCACACCCGGTGGGCGACCCATGGTGAGCCTTCAGATAGGAATGCACACCCTCACCGTTCATCATCCGGTAAATTGGCAATGGTACACAATGGTATCATTGAAAACTTTGCCCCGATAAAAAAGGAATTATTACAAAAAGGATATGAATTTGAAAGTGATACAGATACAGAAGTATTGCTTCATTTCATCGACGATATTTATCAAAATGATGCCAATAACCTTGAAGAGGCTGTCCGAATAGCCCTTAAAAGAATTGTAGGTGCTTATGTTATTATATTGTTGGACCAGGACAATCCAGACACCCTCATTGCTGCACGAAAAGGAAGTCCACTCGTGATTGGCATAGGAAAAAATGAACATTTTTTAGCTTCTGATGCCTCTCCAATTATAGAATATACCAAGGAAGTGGTGTATATCAATGATTATGAGATGGCCATTGTTAAACCTGACGAATTAATTTTGAAAAACCCCGGCAATGAAAGGATAACACCTTTTATTACCAAACTTGATATGGAATTGGCAGCCATTGAAAAAGGCGGTTATGAACATTTTATGCTGAAAGAAATATTTGAGCAACCAACAGCTGTTTTTGACTGTCTGCGGGGAAGGTTGGATGCCAAAAAAGGTACGATTACGATGGGAGGCATTGATCAACATCTTGACCTATTGCGTGAAGCCAAACGGATAATCATTGTGGGATGTGGCACCTCATGGCATGCCGGGCTATTGGCTGAATATGTTTTGGAGGAACTTTGCAGGATTCCTGTAGAAGTGGAATATGCGTCGGAATTTAGGTATAGAAACCCGGTAATTAACCCAGGCGATGTCATTATTGCTGTATCCCAAAGTGGAGAAACAGCGGATACACTGGTGGCTTTGGAAAATGCCAAAAATAAGGGAGCCTTTATTTTTGGGGTGGTCAATGTAGTTGGATCAAGTATAGCCAGGCTATCCCAAGCCGGGGCCTATACGCATGCGGGCCCTGAAATTGGTGTAGCCTCTACCAAAGCTTTTACAGCCCAATTGACTGTACTTTATATGATTGCCATCAAGCTCGGTTATTCAAAAGGAACCTTATCTAAAGAAAGGTATCAGCATTTGATAAATGAATTGGCCATGGTTCCGGATAAAATTCAAGATGCATTAAACGAAGCCGCTTCAATTGAAAACTTAGCCAAAAAATACCAAGATGCTCGCGATTTTCTATTTTTGGGTAGAGGGTATAATTTTCCTATTGCCTTGGAAGGAGCGCTTAAATTAAAAGAAATAAGTTATATTCATGCAGAAGGATATCCTGCTGCTGAGATGAAGCATGGACCAATTGCTTTAGTAGAAGAGTCATTACCTGTTGTTTTCGTAGCAACAAGAGATATATATCATGAAAAATTAGTTAGCAACGCAAGGGAAATAAAGGCTAGAAAAGGCCAGGTTTTGGCGGTGATTACAGAAAATGACGACTTATTTGAAGAAATTGCTGACGATACCATTTCTGTTCCTGCAGCAGATGAATTGATCGCTCCTCTAATAAGTGTAGTTCCCTTACAACTACTGGCCTATTATACAGGACTTGCCAAAGGTCTGGATGTAGACAAACCCAGAAATTTAGCAAAATCTGTTACTGTTGAATAGACTATTTTTTGACTAGCAAATTGAATAATGAATAAAATAACACGCCACCCAATATCAACATTAGGTTACCAATTCATTGACCCTAAGTACCTTCCTGAAGGAGCCGATGAATATTACCTTCGGAATAAACAAAATAGAACCAAAACCTTATTTCGCAACCTCAATGCCAATGAAATTGAGCAATTGGTTCGCAATCAAAACCAAGCTGATGATTGGAATAAAATTTTTGTTTCCGACGCTTTCAATCCTGAGTTGGTAAAGAATTGCAAGTTTTTTGGACTGATTAGAATAGGAAAATTGGAACCCTTTTTCTTGGAATACCATAACCTTAGAATGCCTGTCGGTCTTTACAATAGCCATATCATAAGTTGTGATATTGGAGACAATGTAATCATTGACAATGTCAGTTATCTCTCCCATTATATTATCGGTAATGAGGCCATCCTGGTTAATGTCAATGAGATGTCCACTACCAGTCACGCAAAATTTGGCAATGGCATTGTAAAAGAGGGTGAAGAAGAAGAGGTTAGAATTTGGCTAGAACTCTGTAATGAAAATGGAGGTCGGAAGGTGGCTCCCTTTAGTGGAATGCTACCCGGAGACGCCTGGCTATGGTCCCGACACCGAACAGATACTGCATTTCAGTCCAAATTACTGGAATTTACCCAAAAAGAATTTGATGTAAAGCGTGGCTATTATGGCAAAGTTGGTGATCGTTGTATCATTAAAAATACCTTAATCATCAAGGATGTATGGTTTGGTTCGGATGCTTATATTAAAGGAGCAAATAAACTCAAAAACTTAACGATCCACTCTACACCGGATGCAAGCACCCAAATTGGTGAAGGCTGTGAGCTGGTCAATGGCATCGTTAGCGAGGGATGTACCGTTTTTTATGGCGTTAAGGCTGTACGATTTTTGATGGCTGCGCAAACTCAGCTTAAATATGGAGCCCGATTAATTAATAGTTATTTGGGTTCTAATGCAACGATTTCATGTTGTGAAGTTCTAAATTCTTTGATTTTCCCCTCCCATGAACAACACCATAACAATTCGTTTTTATGTGCAGCATTGGTCCAAGGTCAAAGCAATATGGCAGCCGGGGCGACCGTGGGATCCAACCACAACTCTAGAGGAGCAGATGGTGAAATCATTGCCGGAAGAGGTTTTTGGCCAGGGCTCTGCGTAAGTTTGAAACACAATTCACGTCTGGCAACATTTACCATAGTTGCGAAAGGTGATTACCCTGCAGAATTAGATATACCCATTCCTTTTTCATTGCTAAGCAATGATGTTACCAATGATGAGTTAGTGGTTATGCCGGCATACTGGTTTCAATATAACCTGTATGCATTGTCTAGAAATGCATGGAAATATAAAGCAAGGGACAAAAGAATAGAAAAATTTCAAAGATTGGAATTTGATTTTCTAGCTCCTGACAGCATGATGGAAGTGCTTGGCTCCATCGCTACTTTGGAGGAAATTTGTGGGGCAGCGTATTTTCAGAAATTCCCTTTAGAGGAAAATCCGTCTATTCAATCAATGCAAGAAAAAGGAAAGGAACTACTTAACTTAAATGATCCTCTTTTAAAAGAATTAAGCTATTTTGCTTCAGGTTGGGAAAATAGCAAAAGAAAAATCCGAGTAATCAAATTGACTGAGGCTTACTTGTTCTTCAAAAAAGTCATTCATTATTACCCGATTTACTGCTTGACGAAATACTATTCGGATACCAATTTAAAAGATGAAAAATTAATCAAAAAACTAACTTCGGAGCTTAAGCAACCGGAGCTATGGGTAAATCTTGGCGGTCAATTGGTGCCTAAATCAAGCATGGATCAATTGATTTCAGATGTAAAGAAAGATAAAATCAACTCTTGGAAAGAATTACACCTGTGTTATAAAAAGCTAGGAAATGAATATGAAGAGGCAAAAACCAAACATGCCTTTGCCATTTCATTTGCTGCGCAAGGCATCAGTTCCAATGAATTTACCAAAGAGAAACTAATTCAAATGCTGGAACAGGCGAAATCATTCAGACAATGGATGTCAGATAGCATTTATATTAGTAGAAAAAAAGATTATGACAACCCTTTTAGAAACATGGTTTATGCGGATGAAGCCGAAAGGGACCAAGTTTTAGGCGCCTTGGAAGACAATGGCTTTATCCAGTCAGAGAAAAAGGAAAGCAGGGAATTTATGGCGCAAATCGATCAATTCCTTACTGGTTTACAATAGTTTTTAAACTGCAATTGTTCAACTTTTAACAAGGATTAAAAAAGCTTTATCTCGTAGTTTTCTATGATCCCTCTTTAAAGAAGAAACACCGGAGTTTTGTTTACCAGCAATAAAATCCTTATGTATTCAATGCATAAGGATTTTTTATTTCCCATTAAAATTTCTTAAATTAATTAGCATTAAAAATTTGGTCTAAAACCATTGAAATTATGATAGGTAGTGCTATTTTTCAGGTGATTTTAATGGCAATTTCTTGGTTATTGATTACCTATTCAGCTATTGCTGAGCCTTGTCCCGATTTAACACTAAATCCTTCTTCCATCAATGAGAGCTATCTGGAAATCACATCTCCTGAAGGCACTCAGAAAATATCCTTACCGAAAATCATGGTTTTCCCAGAGGGGAAAGAGCGTATTTACTGTCTTTTACCGGACCTTTTGACTACCCAAAAGATCCCTATTATCGAATGGAATGAATTGGTACTTAAAAAAGGTTTAAATTCCTCTGATCATTGGCAAGGAGGAATAGACAGGGCAAACTTCCATCCTACCCCTTGTTTACCCCAACTGAAAACTGCACATTTTGCCAAGGGCGTCTCATCAGAAGATTTTAACTATACGGTACAAGGAAATAAAGTTACCTTACAAGGCAACATTTCTTTTGCAGCATTGGAAGGGGTAAGCATTCAATTAAACCTTAATATTATCGAACAAATAATACCCAGACCAAAAATAAATAATTTACAAGGAAAACTATATGGACCCTCGGGAGAGATGGAGGTTATTTCAGGAGAAGTAAGCTTCAAAAAAAACGATGATCTGCTAAGAGGTTCAGGCCTTGCCTCCTCACCTAATGGAAATCAAGGTTTTGAATTTTCAATCCCAAACTATAAAGGACAATCAGGAACATTCTTTGTTAATGAAGGAAATGAAAATTACCCCTCCTATTCCGCTTATCACATTGAAGGTAACCCAAATCAATCACTTGAAATTTTAAAATATAAAGTTCTTGCTGAACATTTAGATTTTAAATCTTTTTTTAATCCTTCTCCCTATAAAATTGATTCCTTAGATTTCAATGAAATGGTTTTAAAGGCTAAATTATCCAGCAATTCCATCTCCTTGGACCCAAAGCCAGCTCCCGTACTTATTCCTGTTTCCAGCGATACTTACCAGGAATATCAACCCAATATGATTGCTTTGCATGTACCTATTGGTAATAAGCTAATTAAGCCTGAGACCTGGCAGGAAGAATTAACCATAAAATTAAATTCCTTTCCAATCTGGAATTATGAAGTCAAGCAGATTTCATCTGATGACGATATAAATAAGTACGTTGTATCTAATAATATTTCCTCCGGATCTGGAAAAATAAAAAGCAATGCTTCCCTTACTTTAGAGCAAGTAAAAGAAATAAACAATGGTTTTAGTGAGATTTTTCAATCATTTGATAATGACCATGATACTTTGCAATTAAAGGAATCAATCCTAATGCTCTTTTCTAAAAACAACCTGCCTACCTCTGCTTCCAAGAAAGATGATTTTGAAGATTTTTTAATCACGACTGTCACTGAGTTTAGGAATAAAGAAAAAATAGCACTGGAAAGCCCTTCCCATCCTATTAATGACTTTGCTTCAAACAATCGCGAAAATTCATCCTATTTATTGTGGCTAGATAAAAATAAACATTTCCCAATAAAAAGAACCTTTGAATATGAGAATACAAAAATTCAAATTCACTATGGTGACAGTATTACCTTAATAGCCAATAATCCAATACAAGGTGAACAAACTTATTACCTTACCGATAATCCGGGATTATTTGACATTTTACAATTTCATGGAGCATTGCGATCCCTCCCTCTTGTTCAAGGACTGAAAGTTAATTTGGGATTTTTTGACCTTTCTGTGAAAAGCCAAATTATTACCATAAACAACAAACCAATAGAACGAAAATTAATAGTTCCTAAGGTTATTCAGGCTTCAATAAATGTTGAAGAAGAAATAATGGTAAAAGACCAACGAGCATTTAAAATATATGTTAAATTTGAAGGGTTAAATAATAATCTTTTTGTTGAAAGTCTGCAAAAAGAAAGTTCTGGTCATTATTACATGAGTATATCAAAGCCTCATCAACTCATAAAAGCCACTTACCAGGAAGGAATAATTTTAGAACAATAGATAATTACAATGCGTCATCATTTAAAAGCCCAAAGCCTCTGGAGTTTATGTTTTTTTACTTCAAGTTTAATTTTCTTCTTAGGTTCATGTAAAGGACCCGAAACTAAAGTCAATGAAGCAAGCGAAAACTTAGCCATTGAAAATGGTTATTTGGCCCATGAGGGCTTTAGAAGAAGCATGCTTTTTGTCCAAGCTTGGTTGCCTTATGCAGATAAGGAAAGTGGGTTGATCCCTCGAAATCTTAGGGAAAGTATCGACATCTGGAATGCTAAAGATGCGGCTGCTGATAATTATCCCTTTATGGTACTTACTTCTGCTATCTTGGAACCTACCTTATATAAAGGTAAGATGGCACAAATCCTACAAACAGAGATAGCATTAACCTCGAGACTTGACAGGCTACCTGACACCTATTCCTTTACAAAAAAGGGCTTTGATAGGGAGGAAATTGACAAGGATGAAATTATTTTTGGTGCCTCGGAATACATCAAAGATGGCCTTTTGCCTTTAACGGAGTACATAGGACATACGCCTTGGTCAGAAAGAATGATTGCATTAATTGATGATATATGGAAAAACGCCTCTTATGTTACTCCATTTGGTAACATTCCCTCTCTAAATGTGGAAGTAAACGGGGAATTACTTCAGGCTTTATCCCGTGTATATTGGATGACCGGAGAAGAAAAGTACTTAAATTGGGCAAAACGTTTAGGGGATTACTACCTATTAGGTGATCATCATCCTACAGATGATGTTGAGGTACTTCGACTAAGGGATCATGGATGTGAAATCGTTTCAGGTTTATGCGAACTCTATGTAGCAGTGGCCAATAGTGATCCGGAAAAAGCTACAGCGTACAAATCCCATATATACCGGATGTTGGATAGGATACTGGAAGTCGGCATAAATGAAGACGGCTTATTTTATAACCAGATTAACCCTCAAACCGGTGAAATTTTAGACGAAAGGATTGCAGATACTTGGGGTTATACCTATAATGCATACTATAGTGTATATCTTCAAGACCAGTACGGCCCCTACAAGGAAGCGGTTATGAAAGCCATGAAAAATCTTCACAATTATACCCATTATGATTGGGAAGATGGTAGTGCAGACGGTTATGCAGATGCCATCGAAAGTGCATTGAATCTTTATAATAGAGAGGCATTACCCGAGACCAAAGATTGGATTGACAGCGAAATTCAGCACATGTGGTCTTTACAGGATTCATCCTATAGAAAAAATACAGAAGCTTTTAGAAATACCGGAATAATTGAAGGCTGGCACGGAGATGGGAATTTTGCTAGAACCAGCATTATGTATTCATTATGGAAAAGTCAAGGGGTTACTGCCTCTCCATGGAAAGAAGAGCTATATCTAGGCGCTAGCCCTTTAGAGAATGGGATTTTAATAAGCATGGTAAGTGACGAAGATTGGGAAGGAAAAATCAAATTCGATCACCCAAGGCATCAAAGTGTATTTAAATTACCTTTAGATTACCCCCGGATCAACCAACTCCCTGAATGGTTTACGGTAGATAAGGATCAAAAATACAAGGTCACTTTCTCAAAAGGAGAATCTAGTCAAACTTACAGTGGAAAGGAATTGATGGAAGGCATCGAATTAAAGCTAGAAAAAGGGCATCAGGTATCATTCGTAGTTAGCCCTTTAGAATAATCACTAAAGTCAAGCTGTTGATATCTTTTCAGTAATTCAGTCAAGGACAGAGATAGGGGTATACTTTCTTCTAAATTCATTAATAAGGAGCTGCAGGCCATGTCTATAGGCATTTCAGAATGGCAAGAATCTCTTAGATAGTGTGTCATCTTAAGCACCATAAAACCGTCCATCCATTGCCAAAAGTTCTTGACAAATATATTTGCAGTCTTTGATTGACTAATCATGTCTTTCAGCCTATTTTCAAACCCTTGTTCAAGTAGAAATTGAAGTAAATGCTCAGGCAATTCCTCCAGGCCTTTTACGGTATAATACAAGTTTGGTACAAGCTTAAAGAATTGCTTCAATGAAATATAGGTTTCCGGATGGTAGGTATTTCTAATTTGAGCACCTGCATCCAAAAACTCTAATTGGGCTCTTCCTGTGCCGAATGGTACCCTGTCTGAGGATCGGGCCGAGGGATAGACCAGGGCCGGGAGATAGATAAATTGGCAGATCGGAAGAAGTTTATGCATAAAATAGAAATCCTCTCCTGCTTTTCTCCTATTCATTCCTCCTGATTTCGCATAAGCAGAAGCCCTTACCACCATGCATGAACCTACCGTATGTTTTGCGTTGGGATATCCTGACCATTTTAGTCCTTGGATATGATATCTCAAGTGAAGTTCATATTGCACAATGCCATTTTTAAGTTGTTCATCTTTTTCCTCCAAGAATAAGTGTTTAAATTGGTAATGTCCCAATTGGATCAAAGGATTTGAGAAGGCCTTTTCGGCTGCAATCAAATAATCTTTAGAAACCGTACAATCTGCATCCAAACAAATAATTGGTCCATCCTTTTTTGCCAAAGTCCACCTTTGTAAGGCTTCATCCATCCCAATCTTTCTTGCCAAACCGGCACCGGCAAACTTTTTAGGAAGGTTTTCTTCTTGAATAAGTTTAAGCCTGATTCTATTCTCGGCCAATTGTTTTTCCAGGCTTCTTATTTGTCTAATGGTTTGCCTGTTCATTTCCAAAACCTCTGGGGGAGCATTCTCCGGCGCATTGATGACAATAATTAATTCCACTTTTCCTTTGGGAGCAATACATTGACAAAGAGAGGCTAAAGTACATGAAATATCCGGCTCCTTGTAGGAAGGAATCACAACGATAAGCGAAAGTTCTTTGGCCGGTGATTCATCAAAATAAGGGTCATTGACATTGAATCTATGTTTATAATTGGCTGATACTTTAGCTATATCCTGAGACATTTTAGTATTATTTTAAATAGAAAAGGGAAGAAACACAAGCCCAAAATTGAAAAAGAAATGGTACATTTACTTCTTTAAGCCTAAAATTAATTGTAAAATATTTAGATATGAAATACGCCATTGACCTTAAAGTACCATCCTCACAGGAGTGGCTTAATGCGGTAATGCAAGATTTTGATACATTCTTACAAGATCATGCAGATTGTGAAAGAAAAGCTTCTGCCATGGCTACTTCATTGATTGCTAAATACCCGGATAGGGAAAAAATAATTCCGGAAATGATCGAGACAGCCATTGAAGAATTAGAGCATTTTCAGGAGGTTTTCGAGCTGATGCAAAGCAGAGGTGTTCCGCTAAATAAAGAAATGAAAGAGGACCTATATATCAAACAACTGATGCCTTTAACCCACGGAGGTACCAATGAAAGCCGTTTTTTGTCAAGGTTATTAATGGGTTCTATTGTGGAATGTAGAGGATGCGAAAGGTTTAAAATGGTCTCTGAAGCGCATGAAGATCCTGCCTTAAAAAAGTTTTACAAAAGCCTTTGGACCTCTGAGGCCAAACATGGTAATATTTTTGTGGAATTGGCTTTGCAATATTTTGATAAGGAAACTGTCTACAAAAGATTGCATGAA
>NZ_CAXBOC010000012.1:0-24612 GCF_963976465.1 uncultured Cyclobacterium sp.
TTATCATTTGGAAAAAGTGATCAAAGAGATTTTGCAAAATAAATGCACCAAACACATGGTGCCCTCCGAATTAGCTGCTACCATTAGGCAAAAAATCCAAGATTTAAAGTAAGGATTATGTCTCAAGGAAAAGTAATTATTTTTTCAGCTCCTTCCGGATCTGGTAAAACCACTATTGTCAAACACCTATTAGCACATGAGCCTTTATTGGGCTTTTCAATATCTGCTTGTACCAGAGACAAGAGGGGCAGAGAAGAAGAAAATGGGAAAGATTATTATTTTTTGACTCCAGAGGAGTTTCGCGAAAAAATAAATCAAGATGCTTTTATTGAATGGGAAGAAGTTTATGCCGGCAACTTTTACGGCACCCTCAAGGAAGAGATCAAAAGAATTTGGGACCAAGGTAGACATGTAATATTTGACGTAGATGTAAAAGGGGGGATAAACCTAAAAGAATATTTTGGTGACAAGGCCCTTTCCATTTTTGTTAAAGTACCCTCAATGGAAGATTTAGCCCAAAGGCTCCGAGACAGAGGAACAGAATCTGAAGAGAGCCTGTCCAGAAGAATCTACAAGGCTAAGTTTGAGTTGGGGTTTGAGAAAAAGTTTGACGTCGTCCTTGTCAATGAAGACTTGGATCGCTCCTTCAAGGAAGCAGAGAAATTGGTTGCTGATTTTATTAAAAAATAATTGATTTGAAAGTAGGGCTTTATTTTGGATCATTCAACCCTATTCATGTGGGGCACTTGATTATTGCCGATACCATGCAAGATCAGACGGAGTTGGACGAGGTCTGGTTTATTGTTTCTCCACAAAACCCAATGAAGTCAAGTAAGTCCTTGTTGCATGAGTTTGATAGACTCAAAATGGTGGAATTGGCCACAGCAGACCATTTTAGGTTTAAAGTAAAGGATGTTGAGTTTCATATGCCAAGGCCCAGTTACACCATAGATACCCTTACCTACCTTACTGAGCAATATCCGACCCACGAGTTTTCCTTGATCCTAGGAAGTGATAACCTCAATCATTTTCATAAATGGAAAAATAGTGAGGAATTATTAAAACAATACAAGTTATTTGTGTATCCTCGTCCGGGGAAAAATAAAAAGGTAACCCACGAAAATATTTACTTTGTAGATGCCCCGCTTCTTGATATTTCGGCGACTTTTATTCGCAAAATGATTCATAAAGGAGGCTCGGTAAGGTACTTATTGCATCCCCATGTGATGGATTATATTCGGGACAAAAAATTCTTTATTTAGAAGTTTAGGTTTAAGGCTTTTGCCATATTTTTCAGCCATTTAAACGCTCTATTCCTCGCTCAAACTTACACCTTTAACGGTTACAAAGTTGCGCTGGTATTTTGATTTACCTTCAAGTAAAAGTTTACTGATAGCTAGTGCCTCTTATGTGAAGAAAAGGTAAATTTCTGTTACAGGTTGGGCCTGCAACAGAAATTTACCATTGTATCTTTTTTCAGGATTTAATCTATCCTTGTTTTTATTTTCTGATTGATAAGGTTTGCGATTCCTTTTCCTTGTTCTACGCCGTTATCAATGGCAGGGAGGTAATGAATGCCTCCAAAAAAGCGACTAATGGCAGCCTCAGTAGATGCCATACGGAAAGAATCAAATTCCCTAACCCCTAAACCAAATTGTACTTCAGTTGAATCTACAAAATGAAAAGGTTCCCCCAATAGCTTTGTCAATGCTTCTGCTGCAGCTGTAGAGACTACACTGTGACCACTGGTATACTCGGGAAAAGGAGGTGTTTGTAACAAGGGCAACCAGTTTTTGTCCATGTATATATTGATGTATGTTTCGGGCCTAATCAATACACTTCGGTATTTCTCATCCCAACAGGAAATGAAACCATCAAATAAATAAATAGCGGTAGTGGCCATTGTTTCTGCAGTGGCTTTCCAATCAAGTTTTTTGGTTTTTGCAGCAATGCCTGCAATACCCATCCAGTGACCTCCGGGGGTTATTTTTTTTTCAGCAAACATGACATGGCCTTTTACATTCATTTTATAAGGGTTACAATCCCAGAAAAAGGCAATTTCTTCTTGTTCATCCTCAATGTTATTTCCTGCATCCATCACAGCCTTTGCATCTTGGTAGAAAGTGCTTTCAGGAATGGTATCAAATGCAGGGGGAGGCTCAGGAGCAAATTGACTGGCAGAATCTAAAAAGAATGGTCTGATCTTATTCCAATGAGGTTCAATGGCCTCTATATAAGCAGGTGGAGTGGGCGTCCAAGAACCGAAGTCTTCCGTTGGGGTGTATTTGCCAAAAGATCTGCTCTGATGGTAATTGTCCTCTGAAGCATAGGCAAGGATCTCCTCAGCCACAGCTTCTCCTAAGGCGATTGAGGCATCAAATTCTTCGTCCGGCATACCGGCACTTTTTATAGCTTCAAATAAATTATCTCTGTTTTCAGTTAGAAATTGCTCGGTAAATATCAGTTGAAGAGCTACTTTATAATACGCAGCAAGGCTGGCCAATTGAAAATTAGCCTGTGCATAGGAAGAGGGATCTACCGAAAGCGCTTGGGATTTATTCAATTGTCCCATCAATGAGACATATTTATCCGGAGCGGTCAGGGCGACTATTTCGTAGGCTGCAATGGAAGGGTAAGCATAAATCCTACTTGCTACAGGAGGAGAAAAAATGTCATGTACAAGTGTTTCTGTTAAGCTCTCATTGGCTTCTATCAGGTAATAATTGTCTGTTAAAAGTTGCTTGTATTGATCATTTTTACCACAAGAGCCTAAGAAGAGAAGCAGTCCCAAACCTAGAAAATAGGGCGTGAAAAGAAGCTTTAATTGATTTGATAACATGATTTGAAAAGATAAAGGTGATGAATAGTAGTTATTAGTGAAGTTTGGTTTGATTAAGGTGTTTTTGATAAGATTCGAGTATCCAGTTTCCCACTTTTTTGCCTTGGTCTTGCCCTCTGGTAATGGCGTCCATATAATGAATACCTCCATATAATCTTGAGATGCTAGCTTCTTCGGAAGCGTGCATAAACGAACTATACGCCCTACTACCCAGCCCATATTGTTCTTCTACGGTATCTGTATATTTATAATCATCTCCAAAAAAATGGGTAAGCATTACAGCTGCAGTGGTGGAAATGGTGGAGTGCCCACTAAGGTATTCCGGAAAAGGTGGCGTTTGTAACATGGGCTGGTAGGTGGGATCGATGATTTTGCGAATGGCCGTTTCAGGCCGAATTCGGTCACTTCTGTATTTTTCATCCCAGCAACTAATAAATCCATCCATAAGCCCAATACTTACCAAGCTATTAATTTTTATGGTTTCTTCGAAACTTAAATTGGATTGCTCACAAGCAATTGCGGTGATTCCCATCCAATGGCCGCCCGGAGAAATTTGCTTGATTCCTACCATCAGATGGCCGGTCTCTTCTAAAGCAAATGGATTGCAGTCCCAAAATGCCGCAATTTCACGTTGTTCTTTATTCATTTCAAGGCTGTAAACTTCTTCCATTAAAGCATAAAACTCCGATTCGGGGTCGGTAGAAAAAGCTATCGGAGGAAGTGGTTTGAATTGATCAGCAGCCTTCAAAGTAAAAGGGCGAACGGTATTAAAATAAGGTTCTACCGGTGCAAAATAACCGGGTGGAGTAGGGTACCATTTTCCGGCACCTTCAGAGGGCTGATACCTTGGATAGTTGCTAATCTCCCTGTATTGGTCATTTTGGGCGTAATTTAAGATCTGTTCGCTTATCTCCTTTGCATACCGGCTCGCTTCCGAAATTTCCTGTTCAGTATATCCCCAAGATTTACATGAATCGGCCAAGCTTAATCTGTATGCATCTAATTCTGCACCGGATGGCTGCATGGCAGCGGCAGTATGTAGCATGGCAAAAAGAGCACTTATTTCAGGTGACGGACTCTCTAAGCTTGGTTCTGTAATAGAGGGGAACTTGTTTAAGAAGCCGGTAAAAGACGGATACTCCTCATTGGAAATGGCAATGGTTTCATAAGCCGAAAGGCATGCATAGGCATAAAATCTGGCAGCTAAAGGTGGGTTGGTAATGTCGTGAACCATCAGCTCTGTCATTTTTTCAGTTGCTAGACCAATGCTGGCAGCCGGAATCGGACGCTTTTCCACTGGGGATTTGCAGGCCATAGTAAGTAAGGCCAAAATACAAGGGATTAATATCGGGAATTTATGCCTAATCAGGCTATTTTCTTTTAAAATTGTCATTTTATTAATTATTCACTTTTTGGCAACTTGTATGTTTTCAAAGTACCTTGATTGATGCCAAATAAAAGTTGGTCCTCAATTTGCAAAATACTTCTTACATCTCCTTTTACATTTAGACCGGATTTTATTTGAGGCAAATAATTAAAATTTCCCTGCCCGTCACCCAATAATACAAGACCGTGATTGGCATCATATTTACCAAAACGAAGTCTGGCTTGGTGAATGTTCCCCGTCAATATTAAATCTTGGTAATCATCTTGATTAATATCTAAACTTTTAATGGCGAAAACAGGCGAAATTTGAGTTTCAAGAGGTAAAGGGACGTATTTCATACCTTCTTTTCCATTGATAAATAGGCTTGTCTCCAAGTGGTTGGCCTTGAGATGAGCGGCACTTGCGATATCCTCTTTAGAAAAAATATTCTCCAGACCTGCTTCGGCAAAAGTTTCATAGTCAGTAAATCTTGTACGCATACCTGCCATTTGATGCAATAGTTCGTCGCGAGTAAGGTAAGGGTAACTTTTGCCTTGAATGTAAAAACTTAAAATTGGATCCACTGCCCCATTGTTGTCAAAGTCTTTGTAGTGCATCTCTGCAGGTTGTTCAGGGCTTACTTTAACCTGGCTATTTAACCCTAGATTGCCAACAACCAAGTCCGGTCTTCCATCAGCATTTAAATCGGAAATATGAAGAGAATTCCACCAGCCACTTAATTCTTCAGCGAAAAACGCTTGACTCACATTTTGTAATTTTTGCCCCTCAATTTTATAAACACTAATGGGTAGCCATTCTCCAATGACGATCAATTCGGCTATACCATCCAAGTCAAGGTCTGCCCATTGGGCATCGGTAATTAGACCTAAATTAGAAAGCTCAGGGAACCATTCTGCGGTTTTATCCAGAAATCCACCCTTGCCATCATTGATAAGGAGCAGGCTACCGGGTGTTTCGGGATATCTTCCGGGTATTACGCGAGCTCCAATAAAAATATCGGGAAAACCATCCTTATTGACATCATGTACGGCTATGGCCCCCGTACTGATAAGCATTTCAGGTAAGGAATGGATGGATCGGGTTAAATTTCCCTTGCCATCATTGAAGTAAACCCTGTCTTGTAATCTTTTATCTTTGGGCATGAATTCACCATAGCCGCCGCTCGCAACATAGAGATCCAATGAGCCGTCTCCATTAAAGTCAGCCCAGGATGCATTGGTGTCCTGGTAGTCTTTATCCACTTCAAAGGCAGGAGTATTCTTTTTAGAAAAAGCACCAGCTTTGTTTTGAAGCCATAATGCCGCAGCTTGCCCTGCTTCTCCACCTATAAAAATATCTTCCAGTCCATCTCCATTGACATCCGCTTTAGTTAGAACAGGCCCGGAAAAGGACAGTGGATTGACCAAAAGTGGCTGCCTTTTGAAGTCATTGATCGATTTTTTAAAAGGCTTATAGGCAATAGGGGATGGGATTTCGCTTAATAAAGGTTTTGTTTCCTCTTGGTTACGGACGGCGTCCACTGCTTCAGCTTGAGAAAACACAATGGTTTGATTGCTTTTGATCTTGTATCGGCGCTCTACTTTACCACCCGACCATAACACTTCCAATGAATCAATGGTGCTATGCTTGCCCAACCCCAAATGTAATACAGGAGACACACTGGACTGATAACCTCTGATAGGCATTTGCTCGATTTGCTGTAATTCCCCACCTGCATAGCATTTTATTTTGGCACCTATACCAAAATGGTTTAGGCCACTTCCTTGCAGCTGAATTTTTAAGAAATTATTGTTTGGTGAAAGACTGTCAGTATTGTTTCTGTATATAGAAGCGACATGGTTTACATTATTGGTAACCAAATCTAAATCCCCATCATTGTCTAAATCTGCATAGGCCGCACCGTTTGAGTTGACCTTTTGCTCCAAACCCCAGTCTTTTATTTTTTCTTCAAAAATCCAACCATTGGTGTTTTTGTAGATGTAATTGTTCAGGTCTGAAGAGGGCATTTGGTGAACCAAATCCAAAATATTATCTCTTCTGAGGCCGTTCTTATTGTTTTTAAGATAATCAGCCATGTATTTTAGAAAATCCTGATTGGTATAGTCCCTGGCATACCCGTTGGTAATAAACAGATCTTTTAACCCATCATTGTCAAAATCGGCTAATAAAGCTGCCCAGCTCCAATCTGTATTGGAAACCCCGGACATTTGACCTGTTTCACTAAAGCTTCCATTGCCATGGTTGAGGTGAAGCATGTTCCGCATGTATTGATGGTGGAATCCCATTTTTAGCCCAAACTCAAACTTTTCATAATTATCGGGAGCCATTAGTAATTTTTGCCTTTTATTGTCTTCCGGCAGCATGTCTAAGGTAAAAATGTCCATCAGGCCATCATTGTTGACGTCTGCAATATCATTTCCCATGGAGAAATGGGAGGTGTGATCCAACATTTCGTTGATGCGATTTGTAAAAGTCCCATCCCCATTGTTCAAGTAAAGGTAATCAGGCGCAGTGTAGTCATTGCTTATGTAGATGTCTTGCCAGCCGTCATTGTTAATGTCTGCAATGCCTGCACCCAAACCATAGGATAAGGCAACTTTCAAAATTCCGGCCTCTTGGGTGATTTCGGTAAAAGTTTCACCATCATTTCTATAAAGCTGTGGACCTGCGGGGTCTGTTTCATTTAATAGGGCTAGTGTACTGGATTCATCCAGTACCGGAATGGATTTTGGATTATGGTTGAGTAGAAAGAGGTCCAGGTCACCATCATTGTCAAAATCAAAAAAACTTGCCTGGGTGCTGGTTGTCTCACTGTCAATCCCATATTCCGCAGCCATTTCTTTAAATTGAGGGATATTTTTCTCGTTGTTACCTTGGTTGATGAAGAGTTGATTTTTCCTTTTATCCGGGGGAAGACTTCCCGAGAAGCAAACATAAATATCCAACAGTCCGTCCCCATTGACATCAGCCATGGCAGTACCCGTTTTCCAAGGCGCCGCTCTGGTTGCTACACCCGCTTGCTGGGTGATGTCTTCAAATTTAAAATCACCTTTGTTGAGATACAGCCGGTTTTCAACCATGTTTCCGGTAAAATACAGATCATCTAGGCCATCACCATTGAGGTCACCAATGGCTACTCCGCCACCATTGTAAAAATATTCATACATCAGTATGTTTGTGTTCAATCCCTCTGTTAGGGTATTTTCAAACATAATCCCTGTTTCTTCGGGTGTAAGAAGGGTAAATTGCTTTAATTCGTCCCTTTTGACCGACTCTTTCTGGCAACCAAACAAGACCAATAGGGAGAGAACGAACTGGATTTTATTGAGTAAATTATTGGACATAGAGAGGAAAATATGAAAGTGTAAATATAGTGAGTTTTAACAGTTTCTCCTTGTATTCCCTGTGCTTATCTTGAATTGGTGGGGTCAGAACAGTGGCAAATATAAGGAAAAGGGATTGTGGCTTATTAACTCATTGGTTCTAAAAGTTATTATAGGTTTAAAATTACAATCACAGGGATTATGATTGATTTACTTTTTTATCTTAAACTGAATTATTCAGACCTTGTTCTTTTTCAGCCTATGTTTGGGTTTCTTTGACATTGAAGGCTTTAAAAGACTATTTTTTTGCTTAGCCAAATTATTGCTCTTCTTATCTAATTCATTGATCATTTACAAAATATTCGTTTTAAGTCAATTAATAATACAAATCAATAAAGTAAAATTAAATTTTATAAATATTATTTTGTTATTATATTAGAAACTGTAATTTTATTTACCTTATATAAGTAAAATAATATTTCTAATGTTGTGTAAGCCATCTTCTAATAAAGCTATTTAGTGGAAAAAAGTACCATATCACGTATAGTCAAACGAATATCAGAAGGTAAATGCCTGGTTATTTTAGGTCCTGATCTTTTGTCTGAAAGCGGGGAGAATATTAACAGTAAACTGGCGAAATTCCTCAATGAAAACACGGAAGAACAGGTCAAGTACTATCCCGAAGAGGAGATGTTTAAGTTTGCCAATTCCAATACCAAAGTGATGATTGAAGATGATATCCTGGAATTTTACAATCAATTGGAACCCAATGACACCTATCGGAAAATTGCAGATATTCCCTTTTCTATAATCATCAATACTGCACCTGACAAAACACTAAACAAAGCTTTTGAAGAAAAAAACCTTAAGTTTGATTATGACCATTACCGGAAAAAAGAAGCTCAAAAAGATCCACAAAGGCAACACCAAACGTTGATATACAATATTTTTGGAGACTATACCGATATTAATTCTATAGTCCTTAATTTTGATGATTTATTTGATTATCTCCATAGCATTATGGGGGATTATGATTTGAATATAAATATAAAAAGTGCATTAAGGCAGCCGACCTCCGTACTTTTTATTGGATTCAATTTTGACAAATGGTACTTCAAACTTTTACTTAAGCTTATCGAAATCAACGAAAACAAGCGACTGTACTCTCACGATATTGGGCAGGGGGGCAGCAAAAATTTTTACTCGGATGAGTTTAAGGTTGAATTTTTTGGAGACAACACGGCTCCCGAAATCATTTCTGAAATCCATAAACAAGCCACCCAAGCAGGGATTGTGGCCAGCAAGCCGAAAATATTTGTGTCCTATGCATGGGGAGGCGAAAGTGAGGATGTGGTTATTAAACTAGATGAAGTCCTTCAAAAAAACAATTTAAAACTTATTAGAGACAAACGTGACCTGGCCTATCAGGCAAGAATCAGCGCTTTTATGGACCAAATAGGTAAAGGGAAAGGCATTGTCGTGGTTATCAGTGACAAGTACTTGAAATCACCCTATTGCATGTTCGAGTTATTGGAGATCTATAAAAACGAGGACTTTGAAAAACGAGTCATCCCTATCGTTTTGGGGGATGCAGCCATTTATAAGACTGAATCACTTTTATCGTACCAGGAATATTGGATTGAAGAGAAAAATAAACTGGATGAAAAAATTAAGGAAAATGGAGGAGATGCCATTGCCGTGATCGGTGAGGAATACCAGCTTTATACCCGTGTGGTAGACAATTGGGGAGTTCTGATGAACATTCTAAAAGACATGAATGCGCTTTCTCTTGAAGAACATTTAAATTCAGGGTTTGCGGAGTTAGTCAAACTGCTTAAAGAAAAGATTCAGGTGAAGTAATCAATTCATAATGAAATGATAAATCAAGTGGAAAAGCAATACAGATACCCCGGCACCAGGCCTTTCCAGGAGAATGACCGTGAATTGTTTTTTGGTCGCAATACTGATATTGAAAAATTATCCGAGCTTATCGTACTCGAAAAGCTTGTCCTGCTTTTCAGTAAGTCAGGTTATGGCAAATCATCCTTACTCAATGCAGGAGTGATTCCCAGACTAAAAGAAGTAGAAAAATTCCAAACTTTAAACATCCGCCTGAATGATCCCGAGCGAAATCCCGTCGAATTGCTCAGCTTCCACCTAAAGGCCAAAGAAGGGAATAATGATTTTCTGGAATCAAAGTTTAATATTCCGGCAGAACTAAAGGGGGACGATTCCGCTTTACTTTGGTACCATGCTAAATCCCTCCAACTGGCACAAAAGGACGCTCCTGCCCTTGTTTTGCTTTTTGATCAGTTCGAAGAACTGTTTAATTATTCCCAGGCGGAGGTGGAGGACTTCGGAAGAGAATTAGCAAGCTTGTTCAATCCAAATCTACCGGAAAAGGTACGGAAACTGTTTCAGCAGAAAATGGAGGCTTCCAAAGACTACTTTACCAAAACCGAAACAGCGCTTTTACTAGCGCCGCTCAATCTAAAAGTAGTTTTGTCCTTGCGAAGCGATCGCATCAGTTTGCTCAATCAATTGAAAGGCTCCATTCCGGCCATCTTTAAAAAAACTTACGAGCTCCAACCCTTAAACAGAGACCAGGCATTGGAAGCATTGCTCGAACCTGCGGGGAAAGAGGGTGATTTTGTTTCCCCGGTATTCACTTATTCTGATGATGCCATTGCATTGATTTTAAACAGTTTACTTGGCAAAGAAAATCAACGCATAGAAACCTTCCAGCTACAGCTGATCTGTCAGCATGTGGAAGAACTAATCATTCAAAAACAAAAGGCCATTACCAATGCCGACCTGGAAGTAACCGCGGCTGACCTAGGCAGGCCGGAATCTATTTTCGAGCAGCATTACAATGGCATTATCAGCAGTCTCCCTCAGGAAAATCAACTCGAAGCCAAAATCCTGATCGAAGATAAATTAATCATAGGAGGAAATCGGGTACCGCTTCCCAAATCCGTAATTATCACGGAACACCAAATTTCCGAATCCCTGTTAAAAATCCTGGTTAATAAGCGTTTGCTACGTTCCGAACCCAATACTGTTGGTGGTATCAGCTACGAATTGAGCCATGATACGTTGGTTGACCCGATTCAAAAAACAGCCCTCGTCCGAAGAGAAAAGGAAGCGGAAATTCTGGCTGAGAAAGAACGTGCGGAAAAAAGAGCGATTCAAAGGCGGCTCAACAAAACCAGAGTTTTACTGGGAATTGCCATATTAGCTTTCTTATTGGCTATTGGTGCTGTTTTCTATGCATATAATCAATACAATAAAGCTGAAAAACAAGCCTTGACTTCTCAAGCCTTGGTCATAAATTCCAAAGCCAAAGATTTATTGGCAAAAGGATTTAATACTGAAGCCCTTAGAGTAGGAGAAGTTGCCTACAGGGTTGCACTTGAAGCCGATCTTCGCCCTTCAAGCCCCATTCTATCTCTTTTAGAAGGTGCTTTTTACAATAAAAACCCATTAGAATTATTTAGGGTCAAACATTCAGCATATATTGTTACTATGGCTTTATCCCCAACTGGAAACTCAATTATGACAGTTGGTTGGGACGGCCAGGCAATTGTATGGGATCTGAAAGGGAATAAGTTAGAATCCTTCGAGGGAGATTTCGCCGAAATTTCCCTTGCAGCCATTTCGCCTGATGGTAACTCAGTCCTTTCCTTGGGCAGCCTTCCCTTGGAAGGTAGTAGCAAAACTTGGTCATACAATATTTTGTCTATTTGGGATCTAAAAACGAACAAAATTCAAATTCTTGAGGGACATAAAGAAAATATTTCTTCCTTGGCCTTCTCTCCAAATGGAAACTCTATCCTCACAGGCAGTGATGATGGTACTGCTATTTTATGGGATCTAAAAGGCAATATATTACAATCTTTTATTGGGCATAAGGGCGGTGTTTCCTCCATTTCCTTCTCTCCCCTTGGAAACAGAATCTTGACAGGCAGTGATGACGGAATCGCAAATTTATGGGATCTGAACGGAAACAAGCTAAAATCCTTCGATGAACATGCGGAGAGAGTTACTTCCGTAGCCTTCTCCCCAGATGGGAACTCCATCCTGACGGGTAGTTACGACGGCCAGTTAATTCTACGGGATCTAAATGGCAATCCATTACAAACCTTTGAAGGACTAAAATACGCTGTTTCTTCCGTAGCCTTCTCTCCAAAAGGGAACTCTATCCTAACTCATGGTCGTGACGGTCCAATTCTATGGGATTTAGAAGGTAATGTGTTACAATCTTTTGATTGGTATGGTGATAAGTCTACAAACTGGACTTCATTTATAGCCTATTCCCCTGATGGAAATTCCATAATGAAACTTGAAGGCGAAGGTTCTGCTGTTCTATTGGACATAAGAGATAACAAATTTCAATCATTTGAGGGACATAAGGATTATATTTCTTCCGTAGCTTATTCCCCTGAAGGAAACTCAATCCTTACAGGTAGTGGTGATAATACGGCAATCTTATGGGATCTAAAAGGCAATAAGTTGCAATCCTTTGAGGGGAATAAAAACGGCGTTACTTCTGTAGCTTTCTCTCCCAAAAGGAATTCAGTCTTTATGGGTACAACCGACGATATCGCAATTTTATGGGATACAGAAGGTAATAAGTTGCAATCCTTTGAGGGACTTACCTACGCTTTATCTTCCGTAGCCTACTCCCCAAAAGGAAACGCCGTCCTTACAGGAAGTGATGACGGCACTGTGATTTTGTGGGATTTAAAAGGAAACATTATACAATACTTTGAGGGGCATACTTTTCCTGTTTATTCCGTTGCCTTCTCTCCTGAAGGGAACTTCATCCTTACAGGTAGTTATGACTGCACGGCAATCTTGTGGGATTTAAAGGGGAATAAGTTACAAACCTTTGATGGACACGAGTTTGGGATATTATCTGTGTCTTTTTCTCCGGATGGGAACTCGGTCCTTACCGGTAGTGCTGATAATTCTGCTATACTTTGGGATCTAAAAGGCAATAAGTTACAATCCTTTAAAGGACATTTAAGAGAGGTTCTTTCAGTTGCCTTCTCTCCGGATGGGAACTCTGTTCTTACCGGTAGTGGTGATAATTCTGCCATATTATGGGATCTAAAAGGCAATAAGTTACAATCCTTTGAAGGGCATAAGAACAATGTTTCTTCAGTTGCCTTCTCCCCGAAGGGAAACTCCATCCTCACAGGTAGTTATGACGGTACGGCGATTTTATGGGATCTAAAAGGTAATATACTACAATCCTTCGATGAACATGATTTTGGGGTATTATCAGTTTCCTTTTCTCCCGATGCTAACTCAATTCTAACTGGTAGCGCTGATAATTCTGCGATTTTATGGGATCTAAACGGTAATAAATTAAAATCCTTCGATGGACATAAGTACGTTGTAAGTTCGGTAGCCTATTCCCCAGATGGAAGCTCCTTTCTTACAGGAAGTTGGGATAATACTGCGATTCTATGGGATCAAAATGGGAACGAATTACAATCATTTTGGGAACATAAACACGCCGATGGGTTTTATTCTGTAACCTACTCTCCCTCCGGAAACTATCTATTGACCAGTGGTGGTAATGATTCTGCGATTCTATGGGATCTAAAAGGCAATCCATTACAATCTTTTTACGGACATAAAGACGATGTTTATTCAATAGCCTATTCCCCCAATAGTAGTTCTATTTTGACAGGCAGTGGTGACGGAACCGCGATTTTATGGGATCTATATGGTAACAAGCTACAATCTTTCGTTGGACATAATTCCCCAATTTATTCAGTAGCTTTCTCTCCGGAAGTAAACTCAATCCTTACGGGGAGTAAGGATAGCACAGCGATTCTATGGGATCTAAAAGGTAACATACAGAAATCCTTTATAGGACATACGAACAGTGTTCACTCCGTTGCTTTCTCACCAAATGGTAACTTCATACTTACAGGCAGTAGGGATAAAACCGCTATTCTATGGGATAGGAACGGGAATGAAATACACTCTTTTGAGGAGCATAAGGGTACTGTTAATTCCGTGGCTTTCTCTCCTGATGGAAGTTCCATTCTTACAGGAAGTAAAGACACTACGGCTATTATGTGGAAAACACCTTCTGCTATTTATGAATGGCTCCAAAACCCCGATAGTCCTATCCGTCAGCTTACTCCGGAAGAAAAAGAATTGTATGGCATTACGGAGGTGGAGAAGTACTACTAACTGATTTTGCTATTTGGACTCTAGTTAGGTATTTATCCGGCAATTCTCAGGCTATCGCTTGGTAAAGGTAGAATCGACTAAAATCATTCCGGGAGATCATTTTTTTCAGAACGAAGCCAAACTACTCTTCCCGATGTAGATTTATTGGTCTGTTTTTTTCTTTATGGAAACATTAAAAAAGAGCGACCATTTGATCGCTCTTTTTTAATGTTTGTATAGATATTAATTAATCTTCATATCCCGGGTTCTGAATAAGCTCTCGGTTTCGTTGCATCTCATCAAAATTAATTGGCATGAAATACATTTTATCTAACCAGAGTCGGTTTTCTTTACCGGGATCTATGTCGATTACCTCATAGGAATAGTCGTAGTTTTCAGTATTATAACTGTATATAGTCACGTCTTTTCCTGCTTTAAGGGTCCCCACGATATTGATCCCATTGGGTTGTCTACCCAAGGTTTCTGGGGCAATCATCCAGCGTCTGGCATCGTAAAAGCGTTGTTCTTCATGGACCATCTCCTTGCGTTTTTCATTGATCAAGGCTTCCATTAGCTCTTCTCCGGAAGCAGTAAGCGCTGGCAATCCGGCTCTATATCTGATTTTATTTAACCAGGTTCTTGCTTCTTCATCATTACCCAAGGCAATATTTGCTTCAGCATAATTAAAGACGGCTTCAGTAAACCTTAAGTGTGGCCAAGGAATTTCTTGCCAGGTGTTTTGATCCACAAAATTAGGATCCGGTTCAATGAATTTCCGAATATAATAGCCGGTATAGCTACCATTCCAGTCCTCAATGGGGCTGTTTCTTGTATCCAATCCAAAATGGGTTACTTTTTGACCTTCACCATTGATTACCTCATAAGTACCTGTTTGAATTTGACCAAGTGGGTCTCTAGCTTGATTGGCAGAAGACCTTGGTTTCCACGGTGCTCCTTCATATAGGAAAGTTGCATAGAATCTTGGTTCACGGCCTTCGTAAGGGGCACTTGCGTGATCTTCTTCCTCCCAATCAAAATCAGAACCATCCATCATTTGATAATCATCAATTAGAAGCTGTACAGGCGTGTTTCCTGCCCAGTTGTTGTAACCATTGGGTCCATTGTGAAGTCCATGACGTCCACCTGTTTCTGGCTTTTGAGACAAGAAATACCTTCCGAAAATCATTTCGCTCTCTCCACCATTTCTTGAAAGCGAGTTATTTATATAGGTCTGAATCGCTTCTTCCTGTGAAAGAGGCTCAGATAGATCCAGCATGTTTCCACTGGCTTTATCAAGAACAGCCTTGGCAGCAGCAGCGGCTTGTTGGTAGCGGTCAGCTTGGCTGCCGCTGGTATAGCCGATCAGTTCCTTATTTTGGTAACCTGATATTACAGAAGATTTTGCAGATGCCGTTGGCATATCGTGCAAATCAGATGCTGCGTAAATCAATACACGTGACTTCAAAGCCAAAGCGGCAAGCTCAGTTGCTCTTCCACCGGTAAGGTCTTTGCCTGCCAACAAGGTAGCTGCTTTGTCTAAGTCTGCGATGATAAAATCTACTACTTCTTCATAGGTATTCCTTGGAAGTTCATAGGTTTCTTCATCTAAAGTAAAGGTTTTATTTGCAATAGGTATCCCTCCAAAATTCCTTAACAATTGGTGGTGAAAGTAGGCTCTCATGAATGTAGCCTCACCAAGCAATCTGTCTGCTATTCCTCCTTCATTTGCGAAAGAAGGATCTGTCAAGTTATCAATGGCGATATTGGTTGCCCTTAAATTACTGTATAGATCAGGCCAGTTTCTTGTGTAATCCATCCATCCCGGTTCTTGAGGATTGGATCTGGCTTCTGTTACGGTAGTAATATTTCTACCGGGGTGAGTGAAAATGGCTTCATCCGTTAAAGATGCCAAAGCCTGCTCACTAAAACCGCCTTGTCCCAAACCTTTGTATAAGTCAGTCACAAAAGCTTCTGCAAGTCCCGGATCTGTCCAAACGGCAGATTCAGATACTTCTCCTTGGGGGGGTGCATTCAAAAACTCTTCGTCGCAAGAAAAATTGAGAAAAGAGATCGTCAATGCCAACCCTAGATATTTTATATTTTTCATCATATTCAATGTTTTAGGATTTAGAATGTTACGGATAGACCAGCATTGATTACTCTGGCTTGTGGATAATATTGACCTGTAGCATTATCATATACTTTTAATTTATCCCAAGTAAGGAGATTCAAACCATTGGCATAAAACCTCAAGTTGCTAATGCCAAACCTTTCGCCAAACTGCTGTGGCACGGTATAACCGACCTCAAAGTTTTTCAATCGAATGTAATCTGAACTTCTGTACCAGAAGTCATTTCCATTGGAATAGTATTGGTCACTTCTGTTGGCAATTCTAGGATAAACTGAGCTTTCGTTGTCTACAGTCCACCTGTTTTCGTAAAATTCTAATAGGTAATTACCGATGTTACCGGACTCTCCAAGACTAACTTGAGCGATAGCTCCTGCAGCACCTTGGAATAAGATGGCTAAATCCCAGTTTCTAAAAGAAGCATTAAGATTGACACCCCCTTGAAATCTTGGGATACTGTTTCTGTCCAGTCTCACTCTATCGAGTGGTGTAATGGCTCCATCGCCGTCATAATCTTTAAACTTCATGTCACCGGGACGTAAGTTATTGGTGATGTCAGAATAATCCAGTGTTTCCGCATCAATTGCTGCCTGATTTGGGAAGACACCATCATATAAATATACAGGATTAGGAGTATTCATGGGGCTGCCTGTAGACAGTTGCCAAGAAGGGGCTCCCGGTGGTTCATCCCAAAATAGAATCTTGTTTTTGGCATAACCGCCATTGGCACTTACACTATAAGAGATGTCTCCTGATTGTCCCCTGTAGCCAATATTGATATCAAAACCCTTGTTTTCTACTTCTCCGATATTCTCCGCAGGAAGCAAGGATGCCAAGCCACTTGATTGTGGTACGGAAGCATTTTTCCTCCATAGGATATTGGTACGTTTATTATAGAAGTAATCAAATTCAAAAAAGATTTTCCCTTGAAGCAATTGTCCTTCTATACCAATGTTGGAATTGTTTGCAACTTCCCAAGTAATGGCATTGTTCGGTACCCTGGTTTCATACAAGGTCTTGGCTTCAGTGTTTTGCAAGATTTGGCTACTGAAACCATAGGTGGCTAGGAATTGATATTCTTGTAAAGATCCATCATAATAAATCTGATCATTCCCCATTTGTCCCCAAGACCCTCTAATTTTGAAGAAGTCCATGGCAGTTATATTGTTTTTCCAGAAGTTCTCTTCCGAAATCACCCAACCGGCCATTACGCCCGGGAAGAAACCAAACCTGGAAGCTTCAGGGAAAATATAGGATCCATCATATCTCCATAGGAATTCGAACAAATATTTTTCCTGATAATTATAGGCAACCCTTCCGAAGTAGTTTAGCCTACCTCTAGTGAAAGCTCCCCCGCCATTGTTTTTTTCTGCATCTCCACCGGCAAACATTTGATCAATGGCAGGAGAAATGAAATACCTTCTGTAAGCAAAAAAGTCATTGCCTTCTACCGTTTCCTTATTTACACCGGCCAAGGCATTGAAACCATGATCACCAAATTGCCTTTCATAGGTAAATACACCTCCCAATAAGATATTTAGCTGGTTGATATTTGTTTGTCTTAACCTAGGTTCAGCAGGACCTCTTTGACTTGGGACTAAGATAGGAGTTACGCCATCTGCCTCAAAACCATTGCCTCTCTGGTATAGAATCCATGGGGTTTCCCATCTTTTTTGTAACCTGCTCAAGTTATCAATAGCAGCAGTACCTTGGAATTTCAAGCCTTCCACTCCTGGGATTTTGATATTTAAAGCACCATTGGTTTGGAAATAATTTCTAGTATCTCTGTCGTACCCGGTTGCATTCGTGGTGATCACTACCGGATTTTCTCCATTTTCAATATCCGGACCGGGTCTACCGTCAGGCCAATAAGCCGGCTCATGTGGTTTTCCTCTCATCTGCATCCTAAAAATTGCTCCGGCACCTCTGGTCGGGAAAAAACGATATTCCTGACGGGCCAAAACACCCAGCTGTAGATCAATGTACTCATTGATCTTGGCATCAAGGTTGATTCGCATATCGTATTGTTTGAATCCGGTAGCAGAGTTTTTATAATAGGCATCTTGGTTTTGGTACCCTATTGATGCCATGTACCTCAAACTTTCAGAACCTCCATTCAGTTGTAAGTTGTGCCTAGACTGTGGAGACCAGGTTTTTAAGGTTTCCCCATACCAATCGGTATTTGGGTAATTCCAAGGATCTGTTCCTGCGCGGTGCAAAGCCAAAGCTTCAGGGCTAAATGGAGCTGTTCTCTCCTGACCTGCCTGAGTGATGTAGGTACCAGTAGATCGATAAGCATCGGTGGCAGCTCTCCACTCATTGGTAGGGAGCTCATAGACATTTAAGTCATTCAACATTTCTCCGTACTGTGCTGCATCAGCCAGCTTAGGGATGGTTGTGGGTTGGGCAAAGCCTTGGTTAAATTGATAGGTAAGTTCAGGCTTTCCTTCTTTCCCTCTTTTTGTGGTAACCAATAATCACACCGTTGGCAGCTCTTGCTCCATAAATGGCAGCAGATGCATCCTTTAGGACGGATATATTTTCAATGTCGTTAGGGTTTAAACGGTCAATTCCTCCTGCTCTGGCAGGGATACCGTCAATTACGATCAGGGCATCATTGTTTCCAAGGGTGTTGGAACCACGAATCCTAATGCCTGCACCGTCATAACCGGGCTCACCGCTTCTGTTAACAGCGATCACACCTGACATCCTACCTGCGATGGAATTGGATAAATTCATCGCCGGAGATTTTACCAAATCGCCACCTTTTACTGTAGCAACGGAACCTGTAATGGTTTCCTTCTTTTGTTCACCATATCCTACGACTACAACCTCTCCAAGGGATTGCATGTCAGGGTTTAAGGTGATGTCGATAGTGCTTTGGTTGTCTACCGTAACTTCTTGACTTACAAAACCTACGAATGAGAAAACGATGGTTTGATCGGATTCCTGTAGGTTGATGGAATAGTTACCATCAATATCAGTAACTGCACCTCGGGTGGTGCCCTTAACCAATACCGATACACCCGGTAAAGGCAAATCATCCTCCCCGGATATGACTGTCCCGGTTACTTCCCTGGACTGGGCATGTAATGTTAGACTGCTTGACAAAAGCAAGGCCAGACCCAACAAAAACAATTTTGTTCTGGGTAAATAGTTTTGCATTCTTTATTGAATTAGGTTAATAATTATTTAGGTGTTATTGTTGAAATAACACTTAAAGTTGCTTGTAATTTTTATAATAAACAATAAGGTAATTGTAACATAAAAGTGCCTTAATATATTGTCGCTTGAATTTGTTTAGATAATCAATAAAAGTGTTAAAAAAACAATTGAAAATTTTATGTTTTTGTAAAAAAACTAGTGTTTTATTATTAAAATAAAAAGTCGGAAAAAAATGAGATTTTAATAAAAAATAGAATCAATTAAGGATTTCTTTAGCTTGGGCTTGTTCCATTTAATTTTTTATATTGAAATTTGATTTTTGTAATTAAAGTGTTGGGGATAATAATAGGTTTTAGTTTGTCCAAGGGCCTTAAGAATAGAAGGATGGATTTGGTGTTGAGCCATGTAGTTAAAGTGTTTTCCTAGATATAAGAAATTTTTTATCTATTTGTATTTACCTATATTTGTAGGATAAGGTTTAATACAGAAAAGAATGGTCAGCTTATGGCTGTCTGTTCTTTATTTTTTTTGTAGAGGAAGAACACCTTTCAGGGCGATTTAATTGTATTTGTGAGGAACCCTATGAATTCACCTCTCCTGATTTCTTTAAAATGTAAACAATCAACTAATTTGGTGGTGGAATCGCTTCAAAATCTTCCAATGGCTGTTTTTAGGAATTTTACTTTTACCATATTGTACTAAAATCCAAAAATACTAATTTTCATTTGATTACATCGCTACCTCAAAGGCATTACGATTCTTTTTATATTGAGAGGTTGAACCAGGTTTTTTAACCTTCTGGATAAAAAAAGCTCTGACATTAAAAATGCAGGGCTTGGTGTTCTATGGGATATATTGGCTTATATCGTCATTATTTCAGCTTCTTTCTTAGCGTATAGCTCATCTATTTTAGCAGAATGCTGATCAGTCATTTTCTGAACAGTATCTTCGGCTCTTTTAACATCGTCTTCGGCTACTCCTTCTTTTTGAAGCTTTCGCAGGCCATCGTTGGTGTCTTTTCTAACGTTTCGTATACTTATTTTTCCGTTCTCACACTCATTTTTCACCTGTTTCACCAAGTTCTTTCTACGCTCTTCAGTTAATGGTGGTACGGTCAACAATACCATTTCTCCATTGTTCTGAGGATTTAAACCTAGGTCGGAGTTGATGATTGCTTTTTCTACTTCCGGAATTAACTTTTGCTCCCAAGGTTTGATGGCCAAGGTCCTGGCATCGGGAGTAGTAATAGAGGCTACTTGCTGTAATGGAGTTGGGTTACCATAATAGACCACCATTATTCCATCCAAGAAATTAGGCATGGCCTTGCCTGCTCTTATTTTTATTAATTCGGCAATAGTATGCTGGACTGCTTTGTCCATCAAAGACTTTGCCTCTTCTAAGTATAGCTGAATCTCTTCCATGAGTTAATTTATTTAGATGTTATCAACGTACCAACTTCCTTGCCATTGATAAGGTCCAAAAGGTTATCCGTTTTGTTCATATCAAAAACAATGATTGGGAGATTGTTTTCTTGACATAATGTAAAAGCTGTCATGTCCATTACATTAAGGTTTTTCTCATAAACCTCTTGAAATGTAATGTTAGAATACCTTGTGGCAGTAGGGTTTTTTTCTGGGTCTGCTGTATATACCCCATCCACTCTTGTACCTTTAAGTACCACCTCAGCTTCAATTTCTATGGCTCTTAAGCTGGCTGTGGAGTCGGTAGTGAAATATGGATTGCCAATTCCGGCACCAAAAATTACAATTCTCCCTTTTTCTAAATGACGAATGGCTCTCCTTCTTATAAAAGGTTCGCAAACACTTTCCACTTTAATACCGGACATAAGTCGTGTATACATGCCGTTTTGCTCAAGTGAACTCTGAAGTGCCATCGCATTAATTAAGGTAGCTAACATTCCCATGTAATCTCCTTGAACCCGATCTATTCCAACTTTTCCTGCCTGTACACCTCTAAAGATATTGCCTCCCCCTATGACAATGGCAATTTCCACGCCAAGATCATGAACATTTTTAATCTGAGTGGCATATTCTTGAAGTCTTTTGGAATCAATGCCATAGCTATTGTCTCCCATCAGGGCTTCTCCGCTAAGCTTAAGGAGTATTCGTTTGTATTTCATCTTCCGAATTGTTTTCAGTTTTACTAGTGAAAGGCCTTGATTAGGACTATTAAAAATTTCTTGATCTCAATAAGCCCGACAAATATAAATCCTTGTTTTTAGAATACTAAATCTTAAAGCTAAAAATGGTAGAATACTTGTGAATTTTATGCTTAAATTTTGGTAGCCCACCAGATTTTATGACCTGATCATTGTTAATTCAAAATTTATAAAAGTACCCTATTAAAGATAATATATGGATTATCATGGTTTTGTCAAGCTTAAACATTGACAAGGTAAGGTATTGTTTGGAAATATTCCAAAAGCTAGTTGCTAGATTTGCTTGGCTAATTGGATGGTATTTTTAATTCTTACTATTGAGTCTTGAAGGAAGGATAGACGGTTTTGTCTTGAAGCGTTCTTTTGGCTAGGTAGCGGTAGGCTTTTGGTTGGCCTGGAAACAATTGTAAACTACTTGACCTGGACAAACGTTTGCCTTAAATAAAATGGGTAATAGAATAGATAATAAAACGAATTGTTTGGTTTAGCTTTACGGGTTTACTTATTTTTGAAAACCAGATGGCTACTTCCATGTTTCACACTGTTTGCTTCTGTTAAAATTGATATTGTTTAAAAATTGAATATATAATTCCTATGCTAAATATGCGGCCTACCCATAGCACTTCAATTTACTATTTTATGGTACTTCTTTTGGCTTTTTCCTGCAAGAGTGCATCCACTGTTAACCCGGTGTCAATTGTTACAGAGGAAGCAGCCAATGATTCATTGGTGGCACCAAGGCCTGGAGATAACCGTGAGCACATCCTAGCCCATGAACTAGCAATGAAGGAATACAGAGCTAGTCGACCCAGGGCTTTTGACTTGCTGCATACCAACTTGGAGCTTGCCTTCGATTATAAGAATCGGGCGATAGAAGGAAAGGCAATTTTAACATTAAAACCTTATGCCTATCCTCAAAAGGAATTGGTTTTGGATGCCAAAGATTTTGACATACATAGGACTAGCCTATTAGAAAATGGAATAGACCAGCCATTAAGCTTTGACTATGACCAAGAGAAATTAACCTTGAAATTACCGGAGAAATTGGGGAAAGGAGATACCCTGCAAATAGCCATAACCTATACGGCCTTTCCGGAGAAAGGAGACAAGGAAGGAAGCACTGCAATTACAGATACCAAAGGGCTGTATTATATTAACCCTGATGAGGATGACAAGGATAAGCCCGTTCAAATTTGGACCCAGGGAGAGACTGTATTTAGTTCAAAATGGTTTCCCACCATTGATAGTCCCAATGAAAGGCAAACCCACGATTTTTATTTAACTGTACCTGCGCAATACCTAAGTCTTAGCAATGGTGAAATGCTTGGAAGTAAGGAGAATGCTGATGGTACCAGGACAGATCATTGGCAGATGGGCATTCCCCATGCGCCTTATTTGTCAGCCATTGTGGTGGGTGAATTTTCCACCATTGAAGAAAATGTCAATGGATTGAAATTGCGGTATTTTGTGGAACCAAAGTACGAAGCGGGGGCAAAAGGGGTGTTTGGTAATACACCTGAGATGGTAACATATTTCTCGGATTTGCTTGACATGCCCTTTCCATGGCAAAAGTATGACCAAGTGGTTGTAAGAGACTTTGTCTCCGGAGCGATGGAAAATACCACTCTTTCCATTTTTATGGATGCATTAAATTTAAATGAAAGAGAGGCATTGGATAGTGAATGGGATTATATCATTGCTCATGAGCTCTTCCATCAGTGGTTTGGAAATTATGTGACCACTGAGTCCTGGGCCAATTTAGCCTTGAATGAAGCTTTTGCCGATTATTCAGAATACCTGTGGTTTGAATACAAGGAGGGAAGAGACCAGGCAGATATGCATCATTTCAATGCCATAGAACAATACCTGGCAGAGTCAGAAGAGAAGCAATTGGACTTGATCCGCTTTTATTATGAGGACAGTGAGGACATGTTTGATAACCACACCTATGCCAAAGGAGGAAGGATTTTGCATATGCTCAGGAAGCTATTGGGAGATGAGGTGTTTTTTGATGGGCTGAGGTCATATCTCAAGCAAAATGCCTTAAGCAGTGTAGAAGTGCATGATTTAAGGCTGGCCTTAGAAAAAGCCTCAGGCTTGGATTTGAATTGGTTTTTCAATCAATGGTTTCTTTCTTCCGGTCATCCGCAGCTTAAAATAAGTTGGGATGATACAGATCCTGAAAATATAGTGCTTAAGCTGGAGCAACAGCAAGACTTAACTCAATCTCCCCTTTTTAAGATTCCATTTAAGGTGAGTATTTACAAGGAAGGTCAGCGGATAGAGAAATCTTTTGTTTTGGATCAGGCGGTGCAGGAATTTCCATTACAAAATGGTGCAGGCACTCAACTTGCCCTATTCGATGAATACAGTGAGTTATTGAGCTTGCGCTTCGAATCCAAGGGATTTGAGAATTTAGAAAAGCAGTTCCTTTTGTCTACTTCAGGTTTGGCAAGAGTAGAGGCCTTGGATAGTTTGACGAGTAATTATAGCGAACAGTTGAATTATTTGCCCACCATTGAGCGGGCTTTGGAGGATTCATTCCATGTAGTTCGTGAGTTGGCTTTGCACCGCATGAATCGATTGGATGCTTCTGAAGCTGACAAAAGCAGTTTGGAGAATAAGGTTCTGAAATTGGTAGAAGAAGACCCTGACAATGCAGTAAGGGCAGCAGCCTTGGAAGCATTGGCCGGAATAGGGGGCAGCAAGTATCAGCAGTTGTTTTATAGGCTTATCAATGCGCCTTCTTATCAGGTATCAGGGGCTGCTTTGACTGCCTATTTGGATATAGAAGGGAATCTAGCCAATAAAGAGGAATTGTTTGGACGGTTAAAAGAAGCTGAGAATATTCGTATCATCGCTCCCCTTGCAGATTATTTGACCCAAGAGAAAAAAGTAGCAGGGGCAAAGTGGATGCATGAGAAGTTAGTGTCCCTAAGTGGAGAATCCTTGTATTATTTCCTAGGGTACTACGGAGACTTTTTTGCGAGTGTGGAGGGAGTAGCTACCGAGGAAGCGGTTTCCAGTTTAGGTGAGATTGCTTCCACGCACAAGTTAAACTATGTAAGGTTGGCGGCTTACCAATCTCTGTTTGGATTTATAGACGATCCGGGTGTGCTTGAATTAGCCATGGCCATTCAGGAGAAAGAAACGGATGAAATGGTTCGCGAGTATGAGGAGTATTATCTTTCTCCCTATTTAGAAGGGAATTAAAATGCTGATGATTAGTGAGATACTTTTTATTATAAAAAAAAACTCAAGATTTTTTTTTATAATATTTTGAATCTTTGACAAAAGGGTATAATTTTGCCATCCGTTACGACAACAAAGAAACTTAAAAGAGGGTTTCGGGAGTAACAAATGTAGAGTTTTGGGGGAATACCAAAGCGGCCAACTGGG
>NZ_CAXBOC010000013.1:0-24069 GCF_963976465.1 uncultured Cyclobacterium sp.
ATCAGAAATTTTTTGCCCCCCTTTATTGTAAAGATTCTGCTGCATGGCCACTTGAAGTTGAGGGTCATCCATATCAATTTCAAGTACTAGATAATCAGCCTTCTTTAACTTGTCGGCTATCTTGTCATTGATTGCGAAATCCTCCTGACAAATTAGGTGAATCGTCCCGAAAAGGTAAGAGGGTGTTGAGGAATCAGGGCCGATTATTTCCCAAAAAACCCCTTCTTCCTCTTGGCCAAAAGCTGAAATTGACCCCAGAAAAAATAGACAGATGAAAAAATATTTTTTTAACATTGTGCAAAAGGTTTTATCCGCTAAATGTATTGTCTAAGCGGCGATCAGCTGATTTTATATTTTCGAACTCTAAAAACTGCTCCCAAAACGGTTCTTCCGGTAATGCTGCTCTTAAGAACAATTTTTCTTTTTTGATGGGGTGGATAAATACCAAATGAAATGCATGAAGGTTGATACTTGCATCAGGGTTTGGCTTGGAGAATCCATATTTTATGTCACCCCTTATCGGACAATTCATGGTTGATAGCTGCACACGCAATTGATGAGGTCTTCCCGTAATAGGGCGAAGCTCCAATAGCCAGTGGTCATTTAGCTTGCCCAAGCTCTTATAAGTCAATTCAGATCTTTTGGAATTGGGCACTTCTTTGTCATAAGCAGTGGAAGTGTTTTTATCTGAATCCTTAACCAACCAATGCGTTAATTTTCCTGATTCCTCTTTGGGTCTTCTCTTTACTACTGCCCAATAGACCTTGTGGACTTCTCTTTTTCTGAACAAAGCAGTCATCCTTTCTAAAGCTTTGGAGGTTCTGGCAAACACCACAATCCCACTTACTGGCCTATCTAGCCTGTGAACGGGGTGGAGGAACACTGCCCCGGGCTTGTTGTATTTATTGGCGATATAGGTTTTGCAAAGGTCAGTAAGTGTCTTGTCTCCCGTTTTGTCTCCTTGTACCAATATACCTGCAGCCTTGTTAACGACTAGCAAATGATTGTCCTCATATATAACGTTAAATGGCCTTTTCATGTATGATCAGGTTTAATGAATTTATAATTCTGATGTGTAGTGAAATTCTATTTCAGGAAAATTGTCCTTAACCATTTGGAGCCAAGCCTTGCTTTCTGCCATGAATACAAGCTTACCATCTTTGTCTTTGGCAATATGCCTTTGCTTGGAACGGATAAATTCATCCAATTTCTTTTTGTCAGTACTTGTGATCCAGCAAGCCTTGTACAATTTCATTGGAACAAAATCAGCGGTGGCATTGTATTCGTTTTTCAATCTAAATTTTATTACTTCAAATTGAAGCTGACCTACTGTACCAACCACCTTTCTTGAACCTATTTCAAAAGTAAAAAGCTGCGCGACCCCTTCTTCCATTAATTGTTGCAAGCCTTTTTCAAGTTGCTTGGTCTTCATGGCATCCTTGTTAACCACTTCTCGGAAAATCTCCGGAGAGAAGCTTGGGATACCTTTGAAAGTGAGGTCTTCCCCGTCAGTAATGCTGTCTCCAATTTTTAGATTTCCTGTATCATAAAGACCTACAATATCTCCAGGAAATGCCTCCTCAATTATTTCTTTATCCTGCGCCATAAAGGAGGTGACATTGGAAAAACGCAATGGCTTGGTACCTCTTACATGATTGTAGGGCTTGTTTCGTGTAAATTTCCCAGAACATATCCGTAAGAATGCGATACGGTTTCGGTGCTTTGGATCCATATTGGCGTGGATTTTAAATATGAATCCACTGAATTGATCCTCTGTAGGAGCAACCTCTCTCTGCTCTGTTTGGCGACTTTTTGGACCGGGGGCTATTTTAATAAAAGTGTCCAGCATTTCTTTGATCCCAAAGTTATTGACAGCAGATCCAAAAAATACCGGTGCAACGCTTCCTTCAAGGTACTCTTTGGGATCAAATTCCGGATACACTCCATCAATTAATTCTACATCTTCCCTCAGTTGGTCTGCTAAGCTCGTGCCTATTCGGTTATCCAATACTTCTGAGCTTAAGTCTTCAATGATAACCCTGTCATCACTTAATTTCCGCTGACTAGGTGTAAATAGGTTCAACTGCTTGTCATACAAGTTGTATACCCCCTTAAAGGATTTACCCATAGAGATGGGCCAGGATAGTGGTCTTACCTGGATGTTTAATTTGGTTTCTACTTCATCTAGCAGGTCATAGGGATCTCGTCCTTCCCTATCCAACTTATTAATAAAACAGATAACGGGAGTTTTCCTCATTCGGCAAACTTCCATTAATTTCTCGGTTTGAATTTCCACCCCCTTTACACAGTCAATAACCATAATGACAGAGTCAACTGCCGTCAGTGTACGGTAGGTGTCTTCAGCAAAATCTTGGTGCCCGGGGGTGTCAAGAAGGTTTATTTTTTGTCCCTTGTATTCAAACCCCATAACGGAAGTGGCTACAGAGATTCCTCTCTGTTTTTCAATTTCCATCCAATCGGACTTGGTTGCAGTGTCAATTTTATTTGACTTTACAGCTCCCGCAGTTTTAATGGCACCACCAAAAAGTAGCATTTTTTCTGTTAAGGTGGTCTTTCCTGCATCTGGGTGAGCTATTATTCCAAAAGTCTTTCTCTTCGCTATCTCTTCAGTTAGGGTCATGGTGCTTAGGTGTTTTCAGCCTGCAAAGGTAGGTAAATCAGTTGACAATGTCAGGATTTATCCTGATGGGAGTCGGGATTGTTTAGCAAAATTTGATTTTTGCTTGTTTGGGTATTTTGACTTAATTTTGAAATTGCATTGGTAAATAATGAATTCAATTGAACTTTTCTTCCATAGGTTTTTCAAATTTATTTGGAATGCCATCTTCGTCCTAACGTATCCCGTACTCGCCACTTTCGGGCTGCTATTCATTGGCATAACTTATTTCTTTTCTTGGCTATCTTCACTATTGACGAAATTTGGTGGTTCCACCACCAAAATACAGAATAAATCTGAGTGGGTTTACATGACAGAGGAGTCAAATTTAATTGAAGGAAAACTTCATAAACAAATAATTTTCGGTCCGGAGTGTTATCACCTCAGAAGAAATGATGGAATACCTTCTGTTATTGAAGACTTTGTCTTTGGGAAACGAATCATCATTATGGAAGAGGGTTGGCTGCTTGAAAAATGGAACTCTACCGAATTGGCCAATATTCCGGATTTCGATATATGTCTCTACAAACCTGAGGATGATAAGTTAATTAGTTTAGCGAAAATTAAGTGCTTTGATTGGCATATTGCTTCAAAGGACGAGGAAAGTATCTTACTTAAATGGTTTGACGGTACCCAGGGAGGAGAAGTAAAAGTGGTTTTGGCTGATGGATAATCTAAAGTCCTTTTTGGATGAAAAAGTTTTCCTTTTTAATCAACCTTCCTTTATTGAAGACGACCCTATCTCCATTCCCCATCGCTTTTCAAGGTTACAAGATATTGAGATTTCAGGATTTTTTGCAGCCATTCTCGCCTGGGGACAGCGCAAAACCATCATCAATAAGAGTTTAGAATTGATGGACTTAATGGGCAATAGCCCTTATGATTTTGTTTTAAACCACTCAGATAAGGAGCTTAAACAATTGATGAAATTTAAGCATCGAACTTTTAATGATATAGATACCCTTTATTTTATAGATTTTTTTTCTAGGTATTATAGAGAAAATGAGAGTTTAGAGCAGGCCTTCACCATTGGGCATAGTGAAGATGTGGATGCCATGGAAGTACTCCTTAGTAATTTTCATGATTTGTTTTTTCAATCAGAACAAGCCCCTAGGCGTACGAGAAAACACATTGCCAGTCCGAAGAAAAAGTCTGCTTGCAAGCGGATCAATATGTTTTTGAGATGGATGGTGAGAAAAGATGGAAAGGGAGTTGATTTTGGATTATGGAATAAAATCTCCCCGGCCCAATTGGTTTGTCCTTGTGACCTGCATGTAGACAGAATAGGACGTTCGCTTGGTCTTATCCAACGAAAACAAACAGACTGGCAAACAGCCATGGAGTTGACCAGGAATTTAAGGCTTATGGATGCCGTAGATCCAGTTAAATATGATTTTGCTCTATTTGGTTTAGGGGTCTTGGAAAAGGAACAGAAGATGCACTTGAAATAGTCTAAACGAGGCGTTAATTCCTCCATAAAAGCCAATCCCCCAAATCAAATGATTTGAGGGATTGGTATTAGGTAAACTTTATAAATTATTGCATTTTCCTTCTTAAGGTTGCCAAGTGTCAGGCCCTTTTCTCCAGTCAGCCAATGTATTCATGTCGGCTTCAGAAACATAACCTTGCTTTAGAGCTTGGGGAAGCAAAGAACTGTAATCGCTTAGGCAGTATAGTTTAACACCTTCTTTTTCGAAATTTTTATCGGATATTTCAAAGCCATAGGTGAAAATGGCAACCATCCCCAAGACTTCAAATCCTGCTGCTCGAAGGTCATTTACGGCTTTGAGAGAACTTCCACCGGTGGACACAAGGTCTTCTACCACCACCACTTTTTGTCCGGGGGTGATTTTCCCTTCAATCATGTTTTCCATCCCATGGCCTTTGGCCTTAGACCTTACATAGACAAAAGGTACATCAAGCTTGTCAGCAATAAGCACACCTTGAGGGATGCCTGCTGTGGCTACTCCTGCAATGGCTTCAATGTTTAAAAAATGCGTACGTACTACACTAGTTAATTTTTCTTGAATAAATTTTCTTACCTCAGGGAATGAAAGTGAAAGTCTGTTGTCACAATAGATAGGTGATTTCCATCCAGATGCCCAAGTAAACGGATCCTTAGGCGATAGTTTGATGGCTTTTATTTCAAGTAGCTTTTTTGCGATTTGAGAAGCGGTGCTTTGATCATAAATTTCCATGCGATAAATTTAACCATTTAATATTTACTCAGGGTTGTGCACGCTGGAAAAAAATTGCAATTTTAGAAAAATTAGATCTGTTTATGAAAATATTCATCAACGATAAGCCATTAGACTTAGTTAGTTCAAAGAAGTTTTTACCAAAAAAATCCTTTGAATGTGTTTACGATAATCCAAATGAATTACCTCCGTCAGCAGAATTTCATGATGATGTGTTGATAAAAAATCCCTCGAAGGATGTAATCGTCCAACTGCTTTATTTATTGCGTTCCAGAAAGCTTAAAAACCTGGATAGTATCACTTTGGTTACTGCCGAGAAAGAAATGCTTAAAAAATTTATTAAAAGTAGGTTTTTGATAATTAAAGCAGCAGGAGGAGTAGTTACAAAGGAAGACAAGATATTGTTCATCCATAGACTTGGCAAATGGGATCTTCCTAAAGGTAAGTTTGAAAAGAAGGAAACGCCGGAAGGATGTGCTGTAAGGGAAGTTGAGGAAGAGTGCAATATTAAAGTGAAACTCAACAAGCCAATTTGCATTACTTGGCATACCTATACTCAGAATAAGAAAAGTATTTTGAAAAAAACGTATTGGTACAAAATGAAAAGTATCGATGATTCAATGATGAAACCTCAGGTGGAAGAAGGGATCGATGATATTAAATGGCTGCAACATCATGAAGCAAAAACTGCATTGATTAATTCTTACCCTTCTATGCGTTATTTGTACAAGAGATTTTTAAAATTGACTCCTAAAATTGCTCAAACCTTATAAGGAAGGAATTTGTTGACATTGCCACCGTATTTATGTACTTCCCTGATGATGGTAGAACTGATGGCTGCATATTTTGGAGTAGTGATTAGAAAAACGGTTTCCAGCGATTCATTGAGATACCTGTTCATTTGACTGATGGTATTCTCATATTCAAAATCAGTAGTGTTTCTCAAACCACGAAGCAAATACTTGGCATCATGTTTTTTTGCCAATGAGGAAGTTAATTCATCATAAACAATAATTTTAACGGCAGGAATGTTCTTGTAGGTTTGCTTGATTTTTTCCACCATAAAATCAATGTCAAAATACCTGTTTTTTTTGCTGGTATTGTGACCAATACTAATAATTACCTCATCGAAGATGTTTAATCCTCTCATGACAATGTCATGATGACCATTTGTATAAGGGTCAAAAGAGCCTGGAAACAGTGCTGTCTTTTTCATGAAATAATTTTTTGTTGCCAGAAAGCCTCTAGAAGATGGGTGTTTAAAAAGGATTCTGCTCCCGGGAGATAGGAAACGTTTTGCTCGGGTGGTGTTAAGTGTATGTTTTTAAAATATAAATCCATGGCTTCCTTACTGGTGTGAAGCCATTCAGGATTGCCAAAAAGACGAATCTTGCAATGCGTTCTGTCAAAGGCCATCTGCTGGATAAATGTAAAGACATACCGTAGAAATGTGGCTTCGTCCGGAATAATAAACCTATTGAATAGTGATAATTTCCCTTCTGTAAAAGCTGCCAAATACATACAGTCAGGTGATGCGTGTATGAATAACTCCTGGCTTTGGAAATCCTGATTTTGACTCAAGAAATAATCTAAAACATGAGATGCCCCATGTGTAATTTCCAATTCAGGTAATTTCTTGTCTAGTTGATCCAATAATTGCTTGTCTGCAGTGCCTAGCACTTGGATGCTATTGTTGGCAATGCCTGTATAAGTGATATTGTCTTTTTCCTTATTTATTTCGGTTGCAAAGCTCAAGTATTGGGAGCATTGAGAAGCATTAAACAATGGGGTGGGAACGAGGGTGAATCTTTGGTGATGGAGGTAAAGCTTGCCTTCAGAGTTGGGGGCATTGAAAATCTCTTCTGTTTCTATGATCTGATTTACCGTTTCCTGTTCCTGAAAGGAATAGATGAAAGAAGCCGTGATTTTCTTATATGAGAAACTTCTGGCCGTTAAAGAAAAGCGATAAATAGGATATGTCTTGCATATCATATTTATCGCTAATGAATTTACTTTGAATATGGGATCCTACCTTATCCAAATTTATTCCCAGTTTCCTGAAGTCGAAGAATCGGTTCTTGAACCAACTCTAAGTGCTTTCTCATTGTTGTTTCTTCTTCTTTCAGGATTGCGAGGTGCAGGGTCTCTGATTTCAAACACAGCAATTTCTCTATTGCTACGCTCAATCTTGTCTGCAAAGAACTCAAAAGTTTTACCTCCTGAACCAGGAACTACATTTAATAAGTCAAGTTCAAAATCAGGGTATTTATTCTTGTTGAATAATGAATCCTGAACATTTACAGCTCCCAATGTATCCAAGGTTACTGTAGTTTCTTCTTTACCATAGTCTAACAACTTGGTGGTTTCAGTCCGCTGAACAAGGTAAATATTACCTTCTTGGATGAATTTTTTAAGATCCGGCCAGTTGGAAGCATACTCATTATTTGCTGCCTGATAAGCGATTTGGGCATCTCTTAGCATTTCCAGTTTCTCAATTATTCTTTCTTCAGTCCTCTGGAGAATTTTTTCCTCTTCCACAACTTCATCTACACCCAGATAAAGCTTGTACCCGAGACCTAAGGCTCCCAATAGAAAAACAATCGATAAGATTTTACTCAATGTCATTTTGAATAGCTTTAAAGCGTAATTAAATTATTATAAAGAATTGATGGTTCGTATTAGAATGCTATTTTATGCATTTATTTCCAAAATTAAAATATCCTTTCCATATTCTTACATCATTCAAAGAATTTATTCTTCCAAATAGTGCATGTTTTTTATCAGACGGGATATTTTTTATTTCTTCCATGCTTAGAAATTTAACCTCCTCAATAACCTGTTTGTCGGTTTCTAACTCAGGATCAATTCCAACTTCTAATTTACCATTTGTTTGGCTAACTTCAAAGAATAATTCGATAGCGTGTAAGGGAGGGGATAAAAATTCATGAACAAATTGATATGCTCCCACCTCAATTTCTAAACCGGTTTCTTCCAGAAACTCCCGTTTTAAGTTTGATTTGGCATCCTGACCATACTGCATGCCACCTCCTGGTACGTTCCAAAAATAGTGGTTGTCGCCCATTTGATGTTTGACCATTAAAATTTTATCCTCTTGAATCAATATGCCGTTAACCCTCGTCCTGAGGCGGTTTCCGAAATTATCAATTATGTCTTTTTTTATGTTCGGGTTTTTCATCTTAGTTTCGCAATAGATGCATAAAGATAATCACGCAAGTTTAAAGCCTTCCCAAAGGATAAGGAAATATTTCCCCCACAGCCCTACCACTGACCAGGAATATTTCTTTAATGCCATGGATGCTTTTTTAGATAAAAAAATTCCTGCAGGGGCAACTTATATACTCAAAGGCTATGCAGGTACCGGTAAAACTACTGTGTTAGCTGCTTTGGTAAGAGCTTTGCCATCTTTGGGTCTAAGGGCTGTGATGTTAGCTCCTACAGGGCGTGCGGCCAAGGTTATGAGTGCTTATGCAGACAAAACAGGCTATACGATTCATAAAATAATTTATAGAGCAAAACAGGGGCTTGTAGACGGTGGAGATGGATTCGTTGTTCAAAAAAATTATTACCACAAATCTGTCTTTATTGTAGATGAAGCCTCTATGCTTTCAGATGATAGAATGGGAGGGAAATCCCTCTTGGCAGATCTAATAGGTTTTGTTTTTCAAAATCCGGAAAACAGGCTGCTATTGATTGGAGATATTGCCCAATTGCCTCCGGTTGGAAGTGAAGACAGCCCCGGGTTGGATAAAAATTACCTGACAAGAAATTTTAAATTGGATGTAAATGAGGCATTACTAACCATAGTAACCAGACAAGAGCAAGATTCAGGAATATTGGCCAATGCCACTACCCTTAGAAATGAAGTCCAAAAGCCTAAACCTAGTATATCATTTAACACCAAAGGATTCAAAGATTTTTATCGGATGACCGGGGAGAGGCTGGAAGATGGTTTGCGTTATGCCTATGATAAATTTGGACTGGACAATACCATGATCATTACTAGGTCCAATAAGGCCGCGGTCCAATACAATAAATACATTAGAAATGCGATTTTTTATTACGAAGACGAGTTAAGTGCCGGTGAAAGGTTAATGATTGTTAAAAATAACTATAGCTATATGGAGTCTTCAGAGAAGGTTAGTTTTTTGGCCAATGGAGATTTTGTAGAGATACTTAAAATTCGTTCTTTTGAGGAAATTTATGGCCTAAGGTTTGCTACGCTAGAATTGAGGTTGATAGATTATCCCGACGAAGTCCCTTTTGAGGCACGGGTGATACTGGATACCTTACATTCAAATAAACCTGCTTTGGGAATGGAAGAGTGGAAAGCGCTCTATCAGTTGGTGGAGGAGGACTATCAGGATTTGGAACAAAAAAGTAAGATCAGAGAAGCGATGAGTAAAGATCCTTATTTAAACGCTCTGCAAGTCAAATACGCCTATACGCTTACTTGTCATAAATCTCAAGGTGGACAATGGGATGCGGTTTTTGTTGACCAAGGTTATTTGAACGAAGAACAAATTGACAAAAATTACGTGAGATGGCTATATACGGCCATGACCCGTGCCAGAAAAGAATTGTTTATGGTGAACTTTCACAACAATTTCTTCATTAAATAGTAGTGTTTTTTATAAAAATGAGAAAGAATTAAATTTGACATATATGAAAAGGTTATTAACAGTAGTAATGGCAATTGTATTAAGCTCAGCACTTGCAATTGCCCAAGAAAAAGCAGTAAAGGGGCCTGTCATTACATTTGAGGCAGATTCCAAAGATTTTGGTGATATCAAGCAAGGAGATAAGGTGGAAAATGTGTTTAAACTCACCAACACAGGAAACGAACCGTTGATTATCTCAAACGTGGCTGCAACATGTGGTTGTACCGTGCCCAGCTGGCCAAAGGAGCCGGTAGCTCCTGGTAAAACAGCTGAAATCAAAGTCTCATTTAATAGTGCCGGAAAAATGGGTAAACAAAACAGCGTGGTTAGAATTTATTCCAATGCCAGCGAACCTATTGAGAAGGTATCATTGATTTCAAATGTGTTGCCTAAATAAGAAATAAAGTTTTTATTTCCCATAATTTACAAAGCCTGCCCCGAGTGATTGGAGGCAGGCTTTTTTATGAGAGGTGCTTAAAGGTTGCTTTCAAGGATTTCATAATGGATAGGTTTAAATGTTCCTCCATTGCTGTCTTCAGCAGAGCATGCCGTAAGTGCAATAATAAGATCCATTTGAGCTTGAAAGAGCAAATAATCTCCCGCTTTACTTAATGGAGGCAGTACTTTTAATCTCCCTTTTTGGTCAAATTGTACATTCATGAAAATATTAAAAGCCGTAGGAATATCATCAGGGTTAATCCCATAAGGAGCCAAAGAGGTATGCAGATTCTCAAAGCAACTTGGGTGATAATCATCAATATTATACATGATCTTGAAGGTTTCTGGACTGCACGGGGCTAGTAGGAAATCATTTCTGCCATTGGTGTCTTCTAAAATTTCCATCATTTTATTTCCTCTGTTACTCCAAAGGAAATTACCAGCAGTAATGAGAATGTTTTCTTCAAAATCCAATGTTTTACCAGAAGATATTTTTTCTAAAGTATCATTTGCATTAAACAATACCATGTCACTTACTTGTCCACCTTGAGGATCGATAACTTTTAATTTTTGCCCTTTTTTTAATTCAAAAGCTACTCCGGATTGTTTATTAATTGTGTTCATTTAGCTTAACTAGATTAGTTTTTTTATTTTAAATACCTCTTTTCCATCTTATTATATTCTTTAACAATCTGAAATCAACTGTTCGAATGGAATGGACACTGCCATTTTTCGTTGATTTGTCTCCCGCTATATTGAACAGCTTCGCTGCTTTTGCCAAAGTCTTTTAAGACAGGGTTGACAGATCCTTGGAAGTCGATATCACGTTCCCTTATTTTATCGCGGATTTTATGATAGGATTTATTGGCTCTTAATTTCACAAATTGGCTATGTAAATTGAATACCAAGGTGGTGTAAGGGGTTCTTCTGGCTAATCGAGAGCTCTTAGGATGCATTCCTACAACGTAAAATGCATGACCTGCTATGCTAAAGCTAAATGAAGCATTTTCAGGGTCACTACTTACATTTGGATCCCAAGGCTGTTCATCGATGTTATGAATGTATTGAAGTTGATCCCACAATAAATGTTCAAATTCCTTTTCTGAGTTTATTTGAGTTTCTGGAAATACAGCTATAAAAGATTTAAATTTATTGCTTTCAAAATCGATATTAGCCAAATACGCTTTGATTGCAATGAGCATTTTTAGAGCAGTATCTTTTGAAGCAAATTTCTTAAATAATTTCATTTCAAAATTATTTAAAGAGAATACAGCATTTGCCATTACACAAGGGTGTTTTTTATCGATAATAAATTCTTTATACGCTTGTTTTATATCCTTTAATTTAGCCTCAGTATTTGAAATTATGGTGTTGGGTTTCATTTTAATTGAATTTATGTTGGTAAACGTTTTCATTATGGGGTTAATACTGCAAATTTTAGACCTTTTGCATAAAGCGATTTTTTTGGGCTAATTATTTTAGTAATAGTATCAACTCAATGAATTTTTTAATCCAATTCCTTAGACTCAAGAAATATCATTTCAAACAACCCTAATTTGGTTTTTGCTTTAAAATAAATTTGCCGGATTCAGACTGTTTTAAACACTTTTCCAATATGTAGGAAGCTTACTGTAAGCTCTATAAAAAGAGAGCGCTGTCTTTTGGATTCATGTTGTCATATGAGTTAAATAATTCATTAATTGAGTGCTCAAGTGATATTTTCCTTGCTTAAATTGGTTTTTTTAAAAATAATATTGAAATATGAATAAACCGAAGCAATTTCCGGATCAGTCTCTTAGCCAACCTGGTGATCAGTACAAAATGAATCCAATTCCTGAGGTAATTAGAGAAAATTATAAAGGAAGCGGCAAGTTGGAGAATAAAATTGCATTAATAACTGGTGGGGACAGTGGTATTGGAAGGAGTGTTGCCGTTCATTTTGCAAGAGAAGGCGCAGATGTAGCTATTGTTTATTTAAATGAAGTTTCTGATGCTAAAGAAACTCAGAAATTGGTCGAAAAAGAAGGTAAGAAGTGTGTGTTGATAGAAGGAGATATCAGGATAGAAAGTTTTTGTAAGGAAGCTGTCCAACAATGCATTGATTCATTAGGGGGGTTGAATAGCTTGATTTGCAATGCTGCGATGCAATTTCCAAAGGATTCCTTGAATGAAATCGATAGTGATCAACTTCAAAAAACATTTGAAACAAACATATACTCTTTCTTTTATATGACTAGAGCAGCATTGCCTCATTTGAATGAAGGTGATACCATAATAAACACCTCGTCAGTTACAGCTTACAGAGGAAGTGAACATTTGATAGATTATTCGAGTACCAAGGGAGCAATAGTAAGTTTTACACGCTCTCTTTCTCAAAATCTGGCTAAAAAGAAAATTAGGGTTAATGGTGTTGCACCAGGCCCAATTTGGACTCCACTAATTCCAGCTACTTTTGATGATGTATCCCAATTTGGGCAAGATACTCCCCTTGGACGCGCTGGACAGCCAAGCGAAGTGGCCCCGGCCTATGTGTATCTTGCTAGTGAAGATAGTAGTTATGTGACCGGACAATTTATCCATATTAATGGGGGAGAACTGATTGGAGGGTAATTGGTTGAATTTAATTTTGTCAAAAGATGCAGTGAAAATCTAATTAAATCATGCGCCTATATGATTTGGACTCGAATCGAAAAAATAAATTGCCAAACAATTTGGGTAGTGTGACAATTCAAAAGAAACAAGGCGTTTTTTTTGAAGATTATATTTTTGTTGGCTTTTAGGCGAATACTTATAGTTGTTGCAGTTCCCTGAAAATTTTACTTAACTGGAATGCCCATTCTTTGTAGATGTACCTACTTGGATGTAGTCCGTCTTCCACCATGTTTTCAGCGTTACCTCCATTTTCTCGGTAACTTTCTGTAATATTTATATATGGTAGGCCGTATTTTGTTGCTTCTTGAATTATCACTCTATTGAAAGCATTGATTTCTTTTGAAATTTGATCCTGCGGTTTTTTACTGGATTGGCCAAAACGTGTAATTCCCCAGTCGGGAATAGAAACAAGCACTATATGTTTTTTACTACTCTTTAAGAAACTTTGAGTGGTTTCAATCAGTTCAATCAGCTCCTCATGGAATTGTTCGGTTGATTGCCCTCGGTATTGGTTGTTTACCCCAATAAGTATACTGGCGATGTCATAAGAATTGGGAGCGATTTTCTCTTGACTCAATGCCTGAAGTAATTCACTGCTTGTCCATCCTGTTTTGGCAATCACTTTTGTGTTAAATTTTATTTCCTCATTGGCTAATATTTTTGCGATTTTCCAAGGGTAAGCATTTTGTGTCGTTTCCCCTTCACCAATAGTGTAACTGTCTCCCAAGGCCAAGTAATTTATTGCTCTTGTTGGCGACTCATTTGTAGCGTTGTTTTTATTTCCAAGCATTTTTTGATTGTAATTACATGCAGAAAGTATCAATAGGTAGGCAATAGGAAGATGGTATTTTCCTTTGCTTAGAATTACATATAAACAGTTTGCCACTTTTGGTTAAACGGTCTCGAAAATGGATTGATCCGTAGTCAAAGTTCCTTGATCTGCATCCATAATTACTCGGGCTCCATGAGGTAATAGAAACTGCTTGGGGACATGTCCAATCATGGATCCACGGAAAGCAGGGATTTTATGAGGGAGCAAGTAATCATCAAATATCTGATCTAAGGTAAGGTTTCCATATCCGCCGCTTGGATCACAGTCGGTACATTGCCCAAAAATAAAGCCCTTAATTTCGTTGAATACTCCCATAAGCATCAAAGTGCTCATCATTCTGTCAATTCTGTATGGTTCTTCTCCAATGTCTTCTAGGAAAAGAATTTTTCCTTTGAAGGAAGGAAGGTAAGGGGAGCCAGCTAGGGAAGTCAGGACTGTAAGGTTTCCGCCTATGAGTTCTCCTGTTGCCTTGCCGGGGAAGATGGTCCTTATTCTATTTTTTTTCACGACCAGGTCTTCAGTTTCTTCTACCTCATTTTCATAGACCAGTTTTTCATTTTGTTCGAAGAACATTCGCTGGAATTGGTTTACGTTAAATTTACCCCATGTACCCGAGCCATTTGGCCCATGAAAAGTAATCAGCCCTGTTTGGGCAAAAAGGGCATTGTGAAGTGCTGTGATGTCACTGTAGCCAAGCAGAGGCTTCGGGTTGTTTTTAACTGTTTTGTAATCAATTAGGGGGAGAATCCTTGCAGCTCCCGAGCCACCTCTAATGCAGATAATAGCCTTTACAGATTTGTTGGCAAACATTTCATTTAGGTCTGCCGCTCTTTCTTCGTCGGTACCTGCAAGATGTCCTCTACGGCTTTTGAGGTATTTTCCTTCAATTACCTTTAAACCAAGACCCTCCATGGCTTCTTTTGCAAAGGTAAATTGCATCAAATCTGCTGTTGCTGCAGAAGGGCTGATTAAACCCACCAAATCACCTTTTTTTAAAGGAGATGGTAAAAGCTTTTTAGGGGCAAAAGAATTTGTTGAGGTAGGGGTAAAACCTAGAACTGGTAAAGCGCCAAGCCCTAGGCCCATTTTTTGTAAAAAGTGTCGTTTTTTCATGGCTGCAATTAGAAGTTATCGCGAATATATAACAGCACCTTTTCCATCTCTTTTCTTACCACTGTGGCTTTATAGGGGTAATTGTTGTTCATGAAGGCAAAGGCGTAGATTTTATTGTTTTTGGTTTTTAAATAGCCAACCAAGCTATGGTGGTTACTAATGGTCCCTGTTTTTGCTATTACATAAGGCCTGGAGGCTGAATAGTTGAATTTTAAAGTCCCTGTTCTTCCTCCGGTCGGCAAAAGGCTGAATAGTTCATCGTCAGGAAATAAGCGGTAAATTTTCTCAGCCAATGATACCATGGTACGGGGGGTGAACAGATTGTGTCTTGATAGCCCGGAGCCGTCAACCCATTGAGGGTCATCAGGTAAGTCATAAAGATACGTTTTTTTAATGTATTCAATGGCTTTTTCACTGTCCAGTTCATAAAACAACTTGTCGGAAATTTGAAGAAGCAGTTGTTCTGCAATGAAATTGTCACTTTCCAGCAACATTTCTTTATAAAGTTTTGTGGTAGGTATTCCTTTCAATACAAAATGGTCAGGAGGAAGGGTGGCATTGGAAGGCTTTACAGGGGCGCCCCATTCTTTGCTTGCAAGCGCTGCAAAAGTTTCAGCTGAGGTCATAAACGGAACCTTACTGTCCCTGCCATTATATGTTCTTGGGTTATAATAAAATTGATTATTTCGCCAATTTCGTTGTACATTTTTCATGGACTTGTCTGAATAGCCTACATTAAAAATTTCGGGGCTTAAAACAGGCTTATTGTTCACATTTTTTGCACTAACCAGATTCCCGAATAGAGGGATTGGAGACATTTCTGCAGCGTAGGAATAGGTGAAATCATCCCATTGCCAGCCATACCCAAAAGGCTCATTTTTCCAATTGCTCTCAGAATAATAAAGGGTATCGTATTTGGCTAAAAAATCTTTTATGGCAGGAAGTGGGAGGGGCGGGTATTTCCAGGAGGGATCTCCGGTGCCCCAAATCGTTGCGTTATTTCCCTCAGGGATAAACCGCAAAAAAGTACTGCTGTCTGTAAGCACCATCAAAGCTCCGAAAAAAGTAAACAATTTGGTGGTAGAGGCAGGTATAAAATAAATATGACTGTTTTTTTCGTAGCGAACCACTTGGCTATCTAAATCATATAACATGAACCCTGTAAGATGGTTGTCAAAAAATGAGTTTTCCCCCATTAATTCGTCCAACCCTAAAAATGAAGATTTTAAGTCTTGGGCTTCTGTTTCTTGAAAAATGGCCAGCCATACAATAATAGTTGCTAAAAATTTTAACTTCATACAATCAATCTTAAGTTTTTATTTGCCGAAACTGAGAAGCAACATTACCCAGCCTAAGATAAATGAGAGTCCCCCAAGAGGCGTGATAGCACCTAACCAGGTAACTTGGCTTAAACAAAGGATGTATAGGCTTCCTGAGAAAATTAATATCCCTGCTATAAAAAATAGGGCACTATAATTTATTCGTTTTTTATCCGGAAACTGCAGGCTTAATATACCCACCATTAGCAGGGCTAAACTATGATAAAAATGATAGCTGACCGCTGTTTCATAAGTGTCTAACCTTCCGGTACTCACCAGCATCTCTTCCAGAGCATGTGCTCCAAAAGCCCCGAAAATAACTGCGAGGGCACCAAATACTGCAGCTGTTTGAATAAGATTACTTGATTTCATGATGGTTAATTGTAATTTCTAGACCCAAAAATGGCGCTTCCTATCCTGACCATGGTGCTCCCTTCTTGCTGTGCAAGCAGATAATCTCCGCTCATTCCCATAGATATTTCCTTCATTTCCACATTCTCAGGTAAGGATTGAGCCCTGAAGGTTTCAAAGAGTGCCTTTAAAGCCCTGAACTCCTCCTTAATTATATCTTTATTTGCTGTGTTCGTAGCCATCCCCATAAGCCCCATGATTCTAATATTATGCATGGTTTTAATTTCATCTCCCAAAAGGAACTCGTTTAATTCCTCCTTGTTCCAACCGAATTTGGTTCCTTCTTTGGCAATGTGGACTTGCAATAAGCAGTGAGTCGATTTGTTTATTTTTTTAGCTTCTTTGTTAATTTGTTTCAACAAGCGAAAAGAATCCACACTGTGGATCAGGTGAATAAAAGGGACAATATATTTTACCTTATTTCGTTGTAAATGTCCGATCATGTGCCACCTGATGTCTTCAGGTAATGCGGGAGCTTTTTCGGTGATTTCCTGTACTTTATTTTCGCCAAAATCCCTAATACCCGCTTCGTAGGCTTCCTGAATCGCTGAAATTGGTTTTGTCTTACTTACAGCTACAAGAAGACATTCCGGATTGGGGAATGAGTCTTTGATTTCCTTTAGGTTTTTGCTTATATCTTTTGTTTGCATTTTCGAATTTGTTACCCTGAAATAGAATATCAAAACAAAGATATTGGTATATTGGAGACAATGCTAAAAATTATACTATAAACAAGCTGAAAGTTTATTTTTAAAATAGCTTACCAAAGAAATATTCCTAGAATTGGAGGAATTGGTGAAGAGTTCTTTTTTTACTTGAAAATTATTATTTAGTTTTTCATCTAATTGTGTTTTTTAACTAAGTAAATAATCCAATCACATAATTGACAAATTATTGACGATGGGTTAAAGGCTTTTATACCCTATTAAATTCAATTGTAGATTGGATTCATAAGGTTATTTTAACAATAGATTTTCCGGTTGTAAAAAAAAATAATTTCCATTCAAAAACGTAAAAATGGATGCGAGTATTTTTTTTTCTGTTTATTATATTCTACATTTCTGCGGAATTTAAGATTATTTAACCTTTCATCATTGTATGGCGCCATTTATAAATAGCATTGTTTTTAGTTAGAGGAGCTTAATTTCTTAAAATTAAAGGTAGTGTTTTTGTAATTTCGCCATTGATGTAAATGAAAGGGTAGTCTTTTTAATTTGTTTTATCCAAAATAACCTTTTATGAAAAACCTATTACTTATTGTTCTCATGACAATTCTTACTTCTGTGAGTGGGAGTGTCCTGGGGCAAACTGTCACTGGTAAAGTCACTGACAGTTCAGATGGAATGCCATTACCCGGAGTGTCTATCCTTATCAAGGGCACATCCACAGGAACCGCCACAGATGTGGATGGGAATTACCAACTCAATGTAGCGGGACCACAGACCGTCCTGATATACTCTTTTCTTGGGTTTGAACCAGTAGAAGAAACGGTTGGCAACCGCAGTACGATTGATGTTAGCTTATCTGAAGATGCCTCTGAGTTGAATGAGGTGGTAGTAACCGCTTTGGGTATAGAAAGAAATGTCAAAGCCCTCCAATATTCTATGACAGAAGTAGGAGGAGAGGAATTCACCCAAGCCAGAGAGAATAACATTGCCAATCAGCTGGCCGGTAGGGTAGCAGGTGTTAATGTGAGCAATGTAGCTTCAGGTCCGGCCGGATCGTCTCGGGTTATTATTCGAGGAAACACTTCCCTTCAAGGAGGAAATCAACCATTATATGTAATCGACGGTGTGCCAATGGACAATACCAATTTTGGCCAGGCAGGCGTTTGGGGTGGAGCAGATCAGGGAGATGGCATGACCAGTGTCAATCCGGACGATATCGAATCCATGTCTGTATTAAAGGGGGCCAGTGCGGCTGCCTTGTATGGGTCACGCGCAGCAAATGGAGTAATTCTTATTACCACCAAAAGAGGTACTTCACGAAAAGGAATTGGTGTAGAATTCAATTCCAATGCCGTGTTTGAAAGGATCAATAATCAAACCGACATGCAAACTGAATTTGGATCCGGAAGGTTTCAAGGAGATCAAATTACAGGGAGCGCAGTAAGGCCAACCACTGTAAGGGATGGCTATGATTGGGGAACCCAAGCTTGGGGGGAACGATTAGGTTCCGGTACTGCCATGCATTTTGATGGGGTTGAAAGACCTTATGTGTATGCAGGAGACAATTGGAATCGTTTTTATGAAACCGGAAAATCATTTACCAATAGCCTATCTTTGTCAGGAGGCAGTGATACCCAAACTTTCCGTTTCAATGTAACTGACTTAAGGAGTACTTCAGTAATACCTAATGCAGGATTTGACCGTATCAATATGTCATTGTCCACAAGCGGTAAATTTGGTAAAAAGCTGACTTTCGATGCCAAAGTGCTTTATTCCAATGAACGAACTAAAAATCGCCCCAGGTTATCTGATTCTCCGGGAAATGCTTTTCAGTCCATCTTTGCTTTGCCCCCCAATGTCAATGTGCTTTGGGGACAAGGAGACCCTAATAGATTGGGGACCATACCTGTAGGAACTGACCCGGCTCTTTTAAATGTATGGGGTTTTGCAGAGCAAGAAGAATACCTGATGACCAATAACCCTTGGGGGCAAAATCCTTATTTCTCTACGCACCAACTATCAATCAGCGATACCAGAGACAGAATAATCACTTCAGGATCTTTAAAATACATGATAACTGATCATCTGTATTTGTCCGGAAGAGCAGGTATGGATTGGTACACTAGAAGAGGAACTACATTGACTCCACAAGGAACAGGTTACTCTAGAGGTGGAAACATGTCTGAATCAGAGCGAAGGGTGAATGAAATAAACCTGGAAGCCATGTTGGGCTATAACAGGCAATTTGGAGATTTTGGTGTAGTGGCCTTTTTAGGGGCCAATAGGATGCGAAGAGAAAATGAAAATATCTCAGCAAACGGAACCAACTTTAACGTGCCTTTCTTTCATGCCATTAACAATGCTGAGGCAAGAAATTTTGGATACAGTTATTCAGGATGGGGAATAAATTCAGTATATGGATCTACTGAATTTAATTATAAAAATATACTATTCCTGACAGGAACAGGTAGGACAGACTGGTTTTCCACATTGGACCCTTCTTTAAATGACATCACTTACCCGTCAGTCGGCGGTAGTTTCGTTTTCTCAGATGCATTGGAAGACCTTCCTTTCTGGTTAAGTTTTGGAAAAGTAAGGGCTTCATGGGCCAGAGTAGGAAGCTCCACTGTAAGTCCTTATCAGATCCAAAACACCTATACATTATTAGGTGCTCCGGCAGTTGGATTTGAAGGAAATACCGTCCCTATGGCCTCCTATGCCACAGCTGGAAATAATAATGGGACCATTCCAAACCCATTTTTAGTCCCACTTCTATCTACTGAAATAGAATTTGGCTTAGATGTTCGTTTGTTTCAGAATAGATTGGGATTGGATTTCACCTATTACCATCAAAAAAGTACCAATGACCAATTGAATGCGCAGATTTCTAGGGCTTCAGGTTTTGGGTCAACATTGGTAAACTTAGGGGAAATGGAAAATAAAGGAGTTGAGATATTGCTCACAGGAACACCTGTCCGAACAAGTGATTTCAACTGGGATGTTTCTTTTAATATTGCAAGGAATAGAAACAAAGTGATCTCTTTGATTGAAGGAACAGATATATTAAACGTAGAGGAGCCAAGAACCAGAACGGTATTTGTACAACACCGAACAGGACAGCCTTTTGGAGTGCTGGCAGGATGGGTTCAACAGACATCCCCTGATGGACAGCCGGTTTTTGAAGAAAATGGGGCTCCGGTACAGTCGAGTCAAATGGAAGTAATCGGAAATGGTATTCCTGATTTTACTGGTGGTTTTAGCAATAGCATTACCTATAAAGGCTTTAATCTTTCTGCACTAATTGACTTTAGAGTGGGTGGAGAAATCTATTCGGGAACCAATGTGAGGCTTACCCAATGGGGATTGCACAAGCAAACCTTACAGGGAAGAGAAGGTGAAGAACCGCTTACTGTAAGTGGAGTGATACAATCAGGTACGACTTCTGATGGCACACCTATTTATGAAGATTTCACGAAGACCTTATCACCCGGAGAGGCCAATAATTATTGGAATCAAATGGGCAATAGGGTTCAGGATCATTTTATATACGATGGCTCATTTGCCAAATTGAGGCAAATAACTTTTGGGTACAATTTTCCAAGGCGTTTGATGGAAAAAACGCCATTTACTAATGTGAGTTTGTCATTCGTAGGCAGAAACCTTTCTATCCTTTGGAAGAACATTGATAATGTAGATCCGGAGTCAGGTTATTCTTCAGGCAATGGCCAAGGGCTTGATTATTTTGGAATGCCTCAATCAAGGTCTTATGGATTCAATTTAAGAGCTTCGTTTTAATCGTTAAAAGAAAGAATTATGAAAATTATAAATAAATTTCTTCTATTTGGTTTGGCGGTTAGTGTATGCTTAACTTCCTGTAACACAGAAGAACTAAATGATCTTAATATCAACCCTCAAGCGGTAAATGAAATTGATCTGAATTTCATGTTTACTGCCGCACAGCTTGGGTCAGCCTCAGGTGGTTCTGCAGGAGATAACAGATACCTTGATTGGCGGACAAATATAGGCATGACAGCCTATTTGATTCAACACTTGGCCAATGCAGGAGGGGGAATCGCTCCAGGTGATAAATACACTGAAAACTTCGAGTCAAACAATGCACCTTTTGAGTTTTTCTATGGAGATGCACTCAAGAATATTTCAGAAGTGATCAAGCAAACAGGTCCCGGAGGTTATGATGAAGGGAATAAAATAAACACCAGAAATGCCGCAAGGATTATTAGGGTTTTGAATTTTCACCGATTGACTGATTTTTATGGAAATATACCTTATTTCGATGCCCTTCAAGGGATGGAAGGGGTATTCTTTCCTGAGTATGATGAACAATCAGAAATTTACCCTGATTTATTGAAAGAGTTGGAAGAGGCTACTGCTGCCTTGAGCACTTCCAACCCGGATGAAGGTTTTGCTGCTGCAGACATTATTTATGAAGGAGATATTGCCAAATGGAAAAAATTTGGTTATTCCCTAATGTTGCGTTTGGCGATGAGGGTATCAAATGTTGCCCCTCAACTTGCTGATGAATATGTGACCAAGGCCATTGCCGGTGGAGTCATGGAAAGCAACGATGACAATGCTTGGGTACCAATGGCTACAGGTCCTAGTGTATGGATCAATCAAAATGGTATTTCCAGGGCTTTTTATCCTGGTGATGGCGGGCAACCGAGTTACTTGAGTAATACCCTTGTTGACTGGCTAAAAGCTGGTGCTACAGCCCCTGATGAAGTGGATCCAAGGTTGATGATAATTAGTGGTGGAATAGCCGATTGGTCTGCTTTGGAATGGACACCGATCAATACCAACCCTCTGGAGCAAAAAGGTATGCCAAACGGATACGATGCTGCAGGCCTAGATGAGCTGGAAGGGGAAACTGTTGATTTGGTGACAACCTATTCAAGAATCAACTACTTGATGTTGCAATTGGATGATCCATATATATTTATGAATTATGCTGAATCTGCCTTTTTGCAAGCAGAAGCCTTGGAAAGAGGGATTGGTTCAGGGATCCCGAATTCTGCTAAGGAACATTATGAATCAGGTGTAAAAGGAGCCATGCAAATGTATACACCATTTGATGCATCTTTGACTGTTTCTGATGAAGAAGTAGAAGCTTATCTCGCAAGACACCCTTACGGGGCAGAGAAGCCGGCACTTGAAATGATTGGAGAGCAAATGTGGGTGAGTAAGTTTTTCAACTGGTGGGAAGCATGGTCTGACTGGAGAAGAACCGGCTACCCTCAGTTAACCCCGACTAACTACCCGGGAAATATCACTCAAGGCCAGATCATGAGAAAACTTAAGTACCCTGCAGCTGAAGTAGCAGCAAACGCAAATTTTCAGGCTGGAGCTACACTACCGGACGTAAATACCACCCGAGTTTGGTGGGATGTAGCCAATTAGGCAGGAGTATTTAGAAAATATTTGTATTTACTTGGTTAATTTAGTGTTTTATAAAAGGCTGCCATCAGGCAGCCTTTTATTTTTTATAGATGGCCTTGCCTTCGGAGCCCATAAAACTTCCCCAAAGCGGTTTTTCTTTAATCCTAATAGGTAAATCTATTCGCTTGACTTTCATACCTAAAAAAGACAAAATATCCGAATTGCTAAAATACTGACAATGAACCAAGTCGAGGTATCCATCAGCGTCAATGTCGCCCAACCAAGGTGTAGAAAAAATATTTTTAAAACTCTTTGTTTGATCGAGCAAGTAAGATGTGTCGGCTTCAAAGTCCATTAGTACCAATTTGTTTTCAATGGAAAAAGCTGATCGGTCATCTATAGGTCGATTACAATCGTATTCATTGATACTGAATATGACTTCATCTATTTGGTCTCCATTTAAGTCATAAGCAATTGGTGAAGAAAAGCCGGAACATCCCATTTCTTTTTTAAGCAAAATTTCCCCTGATTTTCCATCTACCAATACCTGAACCAATCCTGTGTTTTGAGGCCAGACACCTTTACTTACAAAGGTAAACAAGTCAGGGATATCATCCCCAGTAAATTGCCCTACGGCAAAGCTGTTGCTACTTTCAGTGTTGGGTATTTTAAGTTGCCAGATTTCTTCAAAACTCTTGCCACAAATGGCAGTCAGTGTACTTGCATGTGAAACGGAAACGATGTCTAAAATTTCATCCTCATTTAAGTCAACCAATACCGGCGGGGCAATAAACCCATGGCTTTTTTCACGTACCAAAGTCTTAGCATTGGATAAATTATTACCCATAAGGTCGCTGAGCTTGGCTAAATACAAATTTCCGGAAAGGGTTTCCCCACCACTACCGAATAACACTTGCTGTTCTCCTGACTTTTTTTGTTCAATAAATAAGGGAGATAAATAGGTTTCTCCTCCATCAGGCATGGTGTCTGCCGCCAAAATGTCTCCATTAACCGGGTCAATCACCATTAATACACCAGGAAACCTTCCTTCAGTTTGGTTGGGTTCTACCTTCGCATTTCCACCATTGCTGGTCAATAACTCTTCGATACCATCTCCATTTTGGTCAGGAATGGTTACACTATTGTAAAAATTAAACCGTGCATTTTGAAGGATGGGATGGTGGAGGTGGTCTAAGGTATCAAACTGCCAAATCAAATCCCCGGTACGGCCATCAATTGCTTTTAAGTGCGGCCCACGCCCACCAATAAATACATCAGGCGTTTCATCTTGGTTTATATCCAAAAAGGTAGCAGAGCCAAAAACCTGATCTACTGTTTCTTGCGTCCAACGCAATTCTCCATCCATGCCATTGATGGCTAAAACCCCTGATGCTGTATATTCATATTCATTCTTCCCTGCACCAATTACAAAATCCAAAACCCCATCATTGTTTAGGTCTGTAGCTCTTGGTGAAGATTGGGAGCCTATGATTGGGAAGCTTGATTCCCATACCAATTGGCTTTTCTCTTTTCTATTACAAAATGCAAATACGAACAGGACGATTAAAAAAGGAAGGATTGAAAGTTTCTTATTGAATGGCATTGCTGCGGAGGTTGACGAAAGAATAATAATTACTGTCGTCCGACTAAATTATCAAATTTAAAATAAAGTGGTCATACTAAAT
>NZ_CAXBOC010000014.1:0-24043 GCF_963976465.1 uncultured Cyclobacterium sp.
TTGGTTGTAGCCAATTCAATGGCATACCTGTCTTTGGAAAAGATGGCACCTGTAAGGGCATATGGGGAACTTTGATCTACCAGTTCCAATGCTTCTTCAAAATGGTCTTCCTGATAGATATATAGGGTCAATACAGGCCCGAAAATTTCTTCCACCATGGTTTTATACAGGGGGTCTTGCACCAAAATTACCGTAGGCTCGATAAAGAATCCTTTGGTTTTGTCACAATTACCTCCGGCAAGTATTTCTACATTTGCTGCTGTTTTGGCATCTTCTATATAAGCACTTATTTTATCAAACGCTTTTTCATCGATTACAGCATTGATGAAATTACCAAAATCTTCTGTTCCTCCCATTTTCATGGAAGCAAGGTCAGCCAATAGGTGCTCCTTGACAGCCTCCCAAAGGTTAGAAGGAATATAGGCCCTTGATGCAGCACTACATTTCTGTCCCTGAAACTCAAAAGCTCCACGACTCAAGGCTGTAGCTACAGTTTTTGGATTAGCGGATTTATGGGCAATTACAAAGTCTTTGCCGCCTGTTTCTCCGACAATCCTGGGATAGGTTTTGTATTTGGATATGTTATTTCCAATTATTTTCCATAGAGATTGGAACACTCCGGTAGACCCGGTGAAATGTAGGCCGGCAAAATCAGGGTGAGAAAAAACAACATCCCCTGCTTCCGGACCATTTACATAGATCAGGTTGATCACACCATCGGGAAGGCCAGCCTCCTTAAATACCTCCATCAAAACACTGGCAGAGTAAATCTGAGTTTCGGCAGGTTTCCAAATCACGGTATTTCCCATCATGGCCGGAGCTGTGGGCAAATTACCAGCAATGGCGGTAAAATTGAAAGGCGTAATTGCAAAAACAAATCCTTCCAAAGGTCTTTGTTCCAGCCTGTTCCAAACACCATCCCCACTAATTGGAGGTTGCTGGGCATAGATTTCTGTCATGAATTTGACATTGAACCTAAGAAAATCTATCAATTCACAGGCCGCATCTATTTCTGCCTGAAAGGCATTTTTTGATTGGCCAAGCATGGTGGCAGCATTGATTTTATCACGGTATGGGCCGGCCAGTAAATCAGCAATCTTTAGGAAAATTGCTGCTCTTTGTTCCCATTGCATATTTTCCCAAGCCGGCTTGGCGCCTAAGGCTGCATTTATGGCTTGTTTAACATGCTCTTTGTCTCCCGAGTGAAATTGACCGATTTTATGCGCTCTGTCATGTGGAGGGTGTATGGCGGTGATGTTTCCGGTTTTCACTTCTTCACTACCGATATACATCGGAATGTCCATCTCTTGGTTTCTCGCTGTTTTTAGAGCATTTTGTAATGATGCCCTTTCTTTAGATCCGAGTGCATAATTTTTTACGGGTTCATTTTTTGGTTCCGGAACATTAAAAAAGCCTTTAAGCATAGTTGTATGGTCTTTTAACTTTGATTATGAGAGAACAATCCTTTGATTCTTTGTCATTCGACTTTTTTCCCTCACACAGAAGTTGATTAATAATGTGGTTATAAATCAAATATACAAATTATCACTCGCTTTAAAGAATGGATGGGCTTATAGAATATTTCCAAGCTCTGATAGGTGCTTAATTGTGAATGTTGGCTGAATTGTGATTTTTGTATTTAGCGGATTGTAATAAACCTGATCGATTTTGGCATTTTGTGCACCTTGAATATCCGATAATGGATTGTCTCCAATCATCAGACATTGCCTGGCATTGGCTTTTAATTGAACCAAAGTATGTTCAAAAATCCTTTTGTCAGGCTTTCTAAAACCTGAATTTTCAGAAGTTACAATCAAGTCAAAATAAGCATCCAACTTGGAAGATTTGAGTTTATTGTATTGACTTTGATTAAAACCGTTGGTAATGATATGTAATTGATATTTGGTTTTGAGGTAGTCCAGGATTTCAAAAGCCTGATCCATTACTTTTGGTTTGGAGGATGTTCGCAAAATAAACTCCTCCTCTAAGCCCTTTGGGATTTTGGATACCGGCAGTTTAGCTCTGTTGAAAACCTGCCTGAAACGCATGGCTCTCAGTTGATCTTTGTCTACCAAACCCTGGTTAAACTGCTCCCAAAGGTTGTGATTGGTTAATTGAAAGGCCTCAAAAAATAATTCAAAGCTAGGATTGCCCAGTTTTCCCAATTCATAATAGGCAAATAGTTCCAACAAAGAATCCCTGACATTGCTGTCATAATCCCATAAGGTATGGTCAAGGTCAAATAGTAGATGGCTGTATTTTTTCACTAATTGTTATTTTCTATAAGGGTTGTTTTCAATTTTATTGATGGCCAATTCCCTATTGGAATGCAATATCTCATAAACCTCCTGGTCACGTAGAAGGTTTTGATCTTTTTTAATGAATTTTAAAATTTGGTTTAGAATCTCATGTGCTTCATCCAAAACATAATAAAAAGTCCATTGGTCTTTTTTTCTACTGCCAATCAAACCTGCATTTTTCAAATAAGTGACATGGCGGCTTGTTTTGGTTTGGGTGAATTCTAAAATATGCTCGAGATCAGAAATACATAATTCTTCATTTTGCATGAGCAAGTGGAGTATTCTAACCCGAGCTTCTTCGGAAAGGGCTTTAAAGACCCGCATTCCATAGTTTAAACTTATGTTTTTTAACCGCATTTAATTAACTTTAACAAATAAATCGCTTTGAAGTTAATGAATTCAAAGGTAATTCACTTAATATCGTAAATTCATTGGGCTAATTACAAATAGTCAGAAATTTCTTGTTAATGTATCGGGGGTATACCTCGAGTAAAATTGTAAAAGTGAGACAAAGACTAATCCTATCATTTGTTGTTTTATTGGGGCTTTTGGGAAATTCAAGAGATGTCTTTTCTCAGGAAACCAATGATAAAAAAATAATTCAGTTTTCAGGAATCATTCTGAATGCAGACAGTACAACTGCCATTCCCGGCGTAAATATTTATGTGCCAAAAAAAGGTAGAGGGACAAGTAGTAATCGGTTCGGCTATTTTTCAATGCCGGTGCTTGCCGGAGATAGCATTGTCTTTTCTTATATTGGCTTAAAAAGACAAACAGTAACCATACCCGAAGACATTGAAAAGGACGAGGTGAGTTATATACTTACCATGGTGCAAGATGAAATTGCCCTGGAGGAAGTTCAGGTGATGCCTTACCCTACGGAGGAAGAGTTTAAAAATGCAATTTTAGCTGTAAATGTAGATGCTGAACCTCCTTTAAATAGAGGGAATCTAAGTCCTCAATTGCTCTTGCGTTGGGCAGCTGAAATGCCTGCCTCAGGCAATGAGAACTTCAGACAATTTACCAACCAGCAAACCCAACAAACAATGGACCGCTATGGGCCTAGACCCATGCCATTGCTTAATCCATTTGCTTGGGCACAGTTTATTAAATCCATCAAAAATGGAGATTTGAAGAACAAAGACTAATTGTTAAGGTTTGAAACTTTTATTTTCCGTTTATCCCAATTTTACACATTTATGATGCGCATCCCCTACTTTGGGTTTGCAAAAAGTTATATTTACAGGCAAAATTTTAAAATATAGCCATATGAAAAAATTGATTATACTGGGTTGCTTATTATTCTCCCAATTCAGTTTTGCTCAAGAGTACTCTGCGAGGGAAATTGAGCGACCAAAATTAGTGGTAGGAATTGTCGTGGATCAAATGCGACAGGAATATTTTTACAGGTTCCACGACCGATATGTTGAAGGAGGATTAAAGCGATTGATGCATGATGGTTTCATGATGCAGAACGGACATTACAATTATATCCCTACCTATACCGGCCCGGGTCATGCTTCCGTTTATACCGGCACTACTCCTGCAACTCATGGTATTATTGGCAATAACTGGTACATACGTGCGATGGATGATGATATTTATTGTGCCGAAGATAGTACCGTTTCAGCTGTTGGTGGAAGTGAAAGTAAGGGGAAAATATCTCCCAGAAACTTACTCACAACTACCATTACAGATGAGTTGAGGTTTGCCACAGGTAAAAGATCCAAGGTCGTAGGTGTAGCCATCAAGGACAGAGGAGCTGCTTTGCCGGCAGGGCATTTAGGAGATGCCTATTGGTTTGACGGCAGCACCGGAAATTTTATGACCTCAGATTATTACTATGAGGAATTGCCTGCATGGGTAAAAAGTTTTAATGAGCGGAAGTTGGCTGCAAAATACCTTGACCAGACTTGGGAAACGCTTTTCCCAATAGAAACCTATATTCAGGGTGCATCAGATGACAATGAATTTGAATCACCTTTTAAGGGAAAAGCCAGACCTACATTTCCATATGATTTGAAAAAATTGCAGAAAGACAATGGGGGCTTGGGTATGATCAGTTCTACCCCTTATGGCAATACTTTCACTGTAGACATGGCCATGGCAGCCATTCAAGGTGAAAAATTAGGTCAAAGAGGTGAAACTGACTTTTTGGCTGTAAGCTTTTCTACTCCGGATTATATTGGTCATAGATTTGGTCCTCAAGCCATTGAGGTGGAAGACAATTACCTGCGCCTAGACAGGGACCTGGCCAAGTTGTTTGATTATCTGGACAAAGAAATAGGTAAAGGCCAATACTTGGTTTTCCTTACCGCTGATCATGGGGTGGCAGATGTGGTCAACTATATGAAAAGTGAGCGCGTAACAGCAGGAAGCTTGGATACCAAAGCTTTGACTACCGGTTTGGATAACTTTATCAAAGAAAAATATGGAGAAGGAGACTGGATTTCCAATTTCTCTAATCAACAAATATTCCTTAACAGAGAGTTAATTGCAGAAAAAGGGCTTTCGCTGGCTGAGGTTCAGACTGAGATTTCAGATTACTTGCTGACCTTTGATGGCATTAAGGAAACTTATACCGGCGAAACGATGCGCAACCAAGAATTTACCACAGGTCTGAAACATTTATTGCAAATGGGTTACAATCACAAGGCCTCCGGGGATGTGATGGTGGTCATGGAACCTGCTTGGCTTGCCAATGCAGGAAAGGGTACTACACATGGCACAGGTTTTACCTATGATACCAATGTACCAATTGTATTTTATGGTTGGGGTATAAAACCGGGTAGCAGTAGCAGGTATGCGACCATTACAGATATTGCCCCAACTTTATCCATGATGTTAAAAACCAGGCTTCCAAACGGAGCTACCGGTCAACCAATCCTTGAAATTGTTGATGCAAAATAATTCCTATAATTAGTTTATTGTATTGGAAATGCCTGGCTTAAAGTCAGGCATTTTTTTTGGAAGGCCATGCTGTATTACATTTTATTGGTCAAGTCAACTTTTACCCGAAATATGCAATAAACCTTCTATTACCTGATGGAATCACTTCAAAAGCAATCACTTCGCTGCTATTACGAATCCTATTACATAATGCAGATTAAATTCTCCTTTATTTAATTGGCCTAGGTTTGACAGTAAATTATTTGGATATTTTTTTCATTTTTATTATGTTTATATAGGTTGATGTCTTAGTTATCAATAATTAATGTTGGGTATAAATTGGAGAAGGTGGTTTTTTTACGCTTTCCGGAAATCAAATGGTATTTGGTAAATACCCTGAAATATATCGTTTAAAAAAAGGGGGGGACCTTCAACTTGTTTTAAGTTCGATCAAGCCATAAAGAGAATAAGGGCAGTAGAAAACAATAACATCCTAATATTGACTGAGAAAGATTGTTATTTAACACAGCAAAAAGGTGTTATTTTGGAACATTGGCCCAAATTAACAGAAGATGAAGTGGGGAGGCACCCCTAAATAGAAACCAAATTTTCGATGCCGATTTCCATAATGCACATTGCTTTTGGCGTATTGGGGAAAAAGGTCATTTGAACTTGTAGAAAAATCAAAAAAGAAAAAAAACATCTACCAACAAGCAGTACCTCTTACCCCACATTGGGTAGCTTTTTTGGGCAATGGAAAGCTGTTGTTTTCTTCTAAATTGATTTTCGATGGTAATACACCCAAGCCCTATTTGGTGTTACTAAAGGAGGATAATGAAAAAAAAATAATATGGGAGGCAAATTGAGTCGCACGGTTATCATGCTGTTTTATCTTCAGCTTATTTCTTGTCAATTTGTTTGGGCTCAGGGTGAAAATAAAATAGGTACTGACACCTTGAATACGGTGTTATTTAAAGTCACTTCTAGCCATTCGAACAAGGTTTCTTATCTTTTTGGTACCCACCATGCATTTGGAAAATCCTTCTTCGACACTTTATATAATGTCCACCAAGCTTTGTCAGCTAGTGAAGTGCTGATAAAAGAAAACTTGAATATTTCAGGGCATTTGGCAGAAGACATAATCAATAGGAGAACAGTCAAGACCAAATGGTCCAAATACTTGAAAATAGATGAGCTTACTTTTGTTAAAAATTTGTTCGCTTCCAGTCCAACCAATTTTCATAAAATGACACCAACGGAAATGTATGTTTTCCTGAACAGGCATTTCAATCAACAAGTTTGTCTGTCAAAAGACCAAACTGATCCTTCCCTTACCTTAGATGACTATATAGCCCTAAAAGCCAAGGAGCATAATGTAAAACTGTTTGGTCTTGAAACAACGGAAGAGCAAATAGAACTTATCAATAAAGACGTTGAAGGCATGCCACGAAAAGTACATAAAAGAAGGCTGTCAAATATTATTGCAAAAATCAAGAGTCGAAATAACAATTACTGTGAGGAAACAGAATGGTACAAGCAAATGGAAATTGATTATCAATTTAATCTGCCTTGTAGCAATAATTTACTGCTTACCGATAGGAATAATAAATGGATGGGTGACATTGTCAAATTGATTGAGTCTAACAATTGTTTCATTGCAGTAGGCTTAAGTCATTTGATGTACGAATGTGGAATAATTAAGCAATTGCAAAATCAGTCTTATACGATCTCACCAGTGATAGTAAATCAGTAGGAGGTATTCCCCTGCTAGGAGTAGATTGCATCTACTCCTTCGTATTTAAAGAAAATTTAAAAGTGAAAGAGATGAAATATTCAATTACCGCAACTAAAACATGCCATTGTTATTGGCTGCATCTGTAGGTACCTGTTGGATGGAATCCCAGTGTTCGCAGATTTTTCCCGCCTCATCAAATCTGAAAAAATCTCCGCTGTGTTTTGATTATAGTTGTAACTATCATAAAATTTGTGATTTGCCCGAAGTAGCATTATAATAATTAGCCAAAAAAATTTTAAGAAGTAGTCCTATAACCTATTATTATACCCTACCGGGTACAATTTTAACTTGATGATATAATTTATACCCGATAGGGTATATTATTACTCGATTTCGTATATTTGTACCCGAACGGGTAATTATATACGAATGAATTCAGGAAATCACTCAATTGCACTTCTATTAAGTAGGTTTGTAAAAGAAAAAAGAAAGGACTTAGGGCTAACCCAGAAAGAGCTGGCAGATAAAGCTGGCGTAGGGTTGCGCTTTGTACGCGAATTAGAACGTGATAAACCTTCCCTTCAAATGGATAAAGTTAACCAGGTACTGGTATTGTTTGGTTTTGAACTTGGGCCAGTGCCAATGAACCGAAATAAACTGATCCATGAGAAAGGCTAAAGTTTTTATGTATAATAATTGGGCTGGAACCCTTAAAGAGGATGAGGAAGGATATCATTTTCAATACAGTAATGATTATCTGAGAAAAGACAATGCAGAGCCCGTAAGTTTGACACTTCCACTGCAGGAAAAGCCATTTAAGGATAAAGTGCTTTTCCCCTTTTTTGATGGTTTGATACCTGAAGGGTGGTTATTGGATATCGCTGAAAAAAACTGGAAACTAAATGCCCGTGATCGAATGGGTTTGTTACTTAAAACATGTCAGGACTGCATAGGTGCAGTGAGCATTCAATCCATAGAAGAAGAGTACAATGAAAATGAGTAAGAGAAACTGTTTATACTGTTACCAGAAACTGGATGGGGGCGGAATAGATTTTCACTCAAAATGCAGCAAGAAAATTTTCGGTAAGCCTCTTCCTCCCCTATTAGAATATACAAATGATCAGATGTTGGAACTGGCTGAAAAGATCATACAGAGTCAATCGACTGTGCCCGGAGTCCAAGCAAAACTCTCCTTAGGCTTACAAACCATTGATGAAAAAGATAAGCCTCAAAAACTGACTATTATGGGTTTTTGGGGAGAATATATTTTGAAACCACCCAGTGAGCATTATAAAAGTTTGCCGGAGCTGGAAGATCTCACGATGCATCTGGCAGCTATAGCAGGTATTAGGACGGTCCCGCATTCTCTGATACGGCTAAAGTCAGGTGAACTTTCTTACATTACCAAACGAATAGATAGAAAAGGAAAACAAAAATACCACATGGAAGACATGTGTCAATTGACCGATCGGTTAACAGAATCGAAGTATCGTGGTTCCTATGAACAGATTGGGAAAACATTGGTTCAATTTTCAAACAATCCGGGATTTGATATCATCAACTTTTTTGAGCAGGTGGTGTTTTGCTTCCTTACCGGCAACAACGACATGCACATGAAAAACTTCTCCCTGTTTAAAGATCCGGAAAAGGGGTACAACCTGAGCCCTGCTTACGACATGATAGCAGCTCAATTGGTTGTTGAAGGAGATAGCGAAGAATTAGCACTTACCCTAAATGGTAAGAAAAAGAAAATAACTCGCAAGGATTTTGAAGCAGCTATGGCTAGGTTTGAAATTGATCAAAAAGCTTTCGATAACATCTTCCTACGTTTCAAAAAAGCGATGCCTAAATGGCATGATTTCTTGGAAAAAAGCTTTCTTCCGGACGAAATGAAAGATGCCTATCAAGTAATGATTGGAAAAAAAGCCAAACAGATAAGGCTATAATTCAATTGGTTAAGATTATTCAAATAGCTTGTTTATCCCCTGCCCTACTAGAAGTAGATTGCATCTACTCTTTCGTAATTAAAGGGTATTTAAAAGTGAAATATATACAAAATTCAATTACCTAAAACCGACAATAAAACTAAAACATGCCATTGTCATTGGCTGCATCGGTAGGCACCTGTTGGATGGAATCCCAGTGTTCGCAGATTTTTCCGGCTTCATCAAACCTGAAAAAGTCCATGGTGACGTATTGATCATTTCCTGGCCAGATTTGCCGGGTATGAAGGGCTACTAGATCACCCTCAGCAATACAACGTAAAAATTCGATGGATTTTTCGGGGTATTCTCGCTGCATTTTATCAAAATAATCAATAAAACCTTGTGGGCCATTGGCTACTGCGGGGTTGTGTTGAATGTATTCCTCACCCACATATTTTTCTACCGCCTCTTTTGGCTTCCCTAGGTAGGCAGTTTTGTAAAAGTCGATGGCGTTTTTCTTATTTGTGTCCGTATTCATGGTTTTAGGTTCTTTTGCAATAATGATTAAATGGGATAATACAATCCGAATTTTCCAATAAGAAACGTTTAGCTATCTCATAGGTTATGATTTTGTCAGCATTGTTGCGGAAATAAGCAACAATGCCGCCAAAATCGATTAACGTTTTATTCACCATTCCGGTAGCTGAGGCCACCGGCTATAATCATGTCACCCCTGCCGGGGTTTTAGTTTTGCGTATTGATTAGGATTTGGTTTTTATTTAGGAAAGCGACGTTAAGATTTTGTCAGCATTGTTACAGAAAAAAGCAACAATACCGCCAAAATCAAGATGGCGCTATAATTTTACACCAAGGGCTGACACCCTTGGCTGAGATATTTCGACCCTTCAGGCCTTGGTGAGGTCAAGTGGAATAGAGTGCGATCAGAGTTGTGAAATAGATATTTTGATTTTGGCGGTATATTCAAGTTTCCGTGGGTTGCCACCACTTGGTTATTATTGTTGAAGTCCTTCAGGCAACTTTATGCATTGAAAACATCTCAAAGGCAGGTACCTGTAGAACTGAAGAAGTCACCCTCAGGGCTAACAATTTATTAAAATTTACAAAAGCACTTGTGAAGCGCCTTTTTCCAGGTCTATTTCATATTCCTTGCCCTGACATAAAATCTTTGTCTTGCCACCGGAAATGGACAAAATTTCGGCTTTTTTGAGTTTGCCGGCTTCCCATTCCATGCTTATTTCAAAATTCCCTCTGGCTTTAAGTCCTTTTACTTTACCGGTGTTCCATGCTTGAGGTAGGGCTGGCAGTAATCGGATAATTCCTTCTTCGTGTGACTGTACTAACATTTCTGCTATGCCTGCTGTAGCCCCAAGATTGCCTTCGATCTGGAAAATTTTACCCAGCAAGTCAAACATATTGGGAGACAATTGAGTGGCCATCATTTCATGGATATGCTCAAGTCCTTCTTCTCCCTTTTGCAAGCGGGCAAAGAAATTGATGATCCAGGCCCTGCTCCATCCGGTCTGTCCGGCGCCACCGTAAGTCAATCGCCTTCCAATGGTTTTCTCTGCTGCTTTAAATAATTCAGGAGTAGCCTGTGTAATTTGGTTGGAAGGATACAAGGCATACAGATGAGACATGTGTCGGTGGCCTGGTTCCACTTCTTCATAGTCCTCGTACCATTCCTGAAGGGTGCCGTTTTCCCCGATTTTGATTGGTGGTAATTTGTTGGACGCTTTTTCAATAGCTGAAGTCAATTGCTTGTTACCAATGATTTCCTCTGCTTTCAGACAAGCATTGAAGATGTCATTGATGATTTGGATGTCCATGCTGGCAGCCGTAGTGTTTTTTGTGGCTTTGCCTGTATTTGGATCTATATAGGCATTTTCCGGAGAGTAAGAAGGAGAAGTGACCAATTCACCTTTTTTATTCTCCTTTAGGAAATCCAAAATAAATTGAGCGGCACCAGCCAGGACAGGGTAAGCAGTTTGCTCTAAATAGTCTTGGTCTTGCGTGAACTCATAATGCCTCCATAAGGAGAGGGACATCCATGCTCCGGCAAGTGGGTTGGAATAGCCATTGGTCATTTGAGAGTCCTTGGTGGATCCGGATGGAGTAGTTCTTCCAAAAGGATTGCTAACATGGTGGGCCATCCATCCAGAGGATCCAATGAATTTTTCTGCCGTTGTCTCTCCGTTTTTTGCCAATTTCTCCATGAAATTGGACAATGGAATAAAGGCCTCGGACAGGTTGGTCTGATCAGCAGGCCAGTAGTTCATTTGCAAGTTGATGTTCAGGTGGAAGTCTGATTCCCAGGGAGCCCACATCTCTTTGTTCCAGATGCCTTGTAAATTGGCAGGTAGGATGGCCCTGTTGACAGAACTGCCCATCAATAGATACCTGCCGTATTGAAAAAACAATTCCGTAATGTGATTGTCATTGGTGCCTTCTCGCACCTGATCTAGTCGTTTGTCGGTAGGAATGGTGTCCTGAAGTGGGCTTCCTAAAGATAGGGCTACCCGGTTAAACATTTCACTGTGTGCTGCAGTATGCGCCTCTTTAGCTGTGTTATAAGCAGTTTCCAGTGCTCCAACTAGTGTTTTTAAGGCCTTGTCTTTTGCATCAATGTTTCTGTCAAAGTTCAGCTTGGCTAAATTATAATCCGTTGCTGCACTGACAATAACCGTATACCCTGTGCTGTTTTCGATCTTGAGGGTGTTCTCCTTTCCACTGATGCTGCCATCATCCAAAGTAGCCGTTATTTGAGAGGCGAATTTCATGTGCAAGCCGGGTTCACCTGAGCCATCTACATTGTCATCATAACCGTTAGGGTCGTCAAATACCTGACCATCCACAAATAGTATTTCGCCTTCTCCTATGCTTTGAACAATGTCTTTTTCTCGATCAAAACGAATGGTACTGTTGATCGGCTCTCCATCCAAACTTTCAAAACGATAAAAAATTACATTGTATTTGTCGGAAGAAAATGCTTCCCGTAGGTATCTTTTCCCATCAATAGTGTAGGTGGAAGATACAATGCCGGTTTCCATATCTAGGGTCCTGCGGTAATTTTCAGGAGATTTTTGATGGTCAAAAGTAATATACAATTCCCCAAGGGGTTCATAAGACCGAATGGAAGTAGGCGAAACGGCCAAATGTTCCATACCGTAATTTAAAGCTGCTTCGTATTTGCCTTCCATATTCAATTCTTGGAAGGCTGCATAATGCTTTTGTACATCCTCAGGGTAAGGGTCTTCCGGCATTCCTGCCCAAAGGCTTTCTTCATTGAGTTGAATTTGTTCCTCTTTCACTCCGCCAAAAATCATGGCGCCTAATCTCCCATTACCTATAGGTAGGGCTTCCAGCCATTCATTGGCTGGAGAGGTATACCAAAGCTGCATTTTTTTTGAATTGTCGGTCTTCTGGGCTTCGCTTTGACAGCTTCCTAGAAACAATGTCAGGTTCATTAGGATTGAGAGAATAATGGAACGCATGCTCAATTGGGTTTGATGGAACGGCATAATACTAAAATATTTTCATTCCTTTTCTTAAATTACTGTAAACGGAGACTATAAATTAGACAAGGAGAAAATTTAACCCCTAGGCCTTGATTTTACATAAGTCTCTAAGCAAGAACTGACAATTTGACATTAAAGTGAGTTTGGAACAAGTCTTGATTTAAGGGAATCAAAATAATTGACATTGTTTAAATAAAAATAAAAAATACCATGCAGGAAAAAGGTACAATTTCGATTCACACCGAAAATATCTTCCCCATTATCAAGAAATTCTTGTATTCTGATAATGAAATCTTTTTAAGAGAGTTGGTGTCCAATTCAGTGGATGCGACACAGAAAATCAAAAGGTTGGCTACTTTGGGTCAGTACAAAGGTGAGTTAGGAGACTTAACCATAGATGTAAGTTTTGATAAGGATAAAAAGTATATCAAAATTACTGACCGTGGCTTGGGTATGACAGCCGAGGAAATCAAAAAGTACATCAATCAGATCGCTTTTTCGGGAGCTTCCGAATTTGTGGAAAAATTCAAGGATGCCAAGGATGCCAATGAGATCATTGGTAAGTTTGGGTTGGGTTTTTATTCTGCATTCATGGTGGCCGATACCGTTGAGATAGACTCATTGTCTTATCAAGATGGTGCAGAACCTGCCAAATGGACTTGTGATGGAAGTACTGAGTTTGAAATTTCCCCAGGGACAAGGACAGAAAGAGGTACAGAGATTACCTTAAATATTAATAGCGAATCGGAAGAATTTCTGGAAAAATTCAAGCTTCAGGGAATTTTAGACAAGTATGCTAAATTCTTACCTGTACCGATTCGATTTGGCACCAAGACGGAAAGTGTAGAGGATGGTGTGGATGATAAAGGAGAGAAGAAATATAAATCCGTAGAGGTTGACAATATCATCAATACAACCGATCCTATTTGGACCCAATCCCCTAGTGAACTTACCGATGAAGATTACCTGAAATTTTATAAGGAACTGTATCCAATGAGTGAAGACCCACTTTTTTGGATTCATTTGAATGTAGATTATCCTTTTAACCTTACCGGAGTATTGTATTTTCCTAAGGTTAAGAATGACTTTGAGCTTCAAAGGAATAAAATCAAACTTTTTAGTCGTCAGGTATTTATTACGGATGAAGTAAAAGACATTGTACCTGAATTTTTGATGTTACTTCATGGGGTAATAGACTCACCGGATATACCGCTAAATGTATCTAGAAGTTTCTTACAGGCAGATAGCAATGTTAAGAAAATCAATAACTACATTACCAAGAAAGTAGCCGATAAACTGGGAGAGCTTTATAAAAAAGACAGGAAAGTTTATGAAGACAAATGGAAGGACATTGGTCTTTTTGTGAAATATGGCATGATCTCAGAAGACAAATTCTATGAGAAAGCCAAAGATTTTGTCTTGCTGAACAATACCAATGGGGAATATTTTACCTTGGACGAATACCAAGAAAAAGTGAAGCCTCTACAGACAGGAAAAGATGATAAATTGGTTTGCCTGTATGCAACAGATGCAGACAAGCAAGATACTTTCATTCAGTCTGCCAATAAAAAGGATTATGATGTGTTGTTGATGGATTCACCAATAGACAGTCATTTTATCCAAAACATTGAAAGCAAGCTGGAAAATACCAGTTTGAAGAGGGTGGATGCTGATGTGGTGGATAAGCTTATTGAAAAAGAAGGTGGCTATGAAAACCTATTGAGCGAAGATCAATCCAAGAAGGTAAAAGAGATTTTTGAAAAATCCATTGCCAATCAATCTTATTCGGTAGAAGTAGAGGGCGCAAGTCCTGAGGAAATGCCAGTGACCATTACCATGGATGAATTTATGCGTAGGATGAAAGACATGGCTCAAAATGGTGGCGGAATGGGCTTTTATGGAGCCATGCCGGACAATTATAAAGTCGGAATCAACGGGAATCACCCGGTGATAGATAAAATTTTGAAAACTGAAGATGAAGAAGCACAATTGAAACTTGCCAAGCAAGCATTCGACCTGGCTTTGGTTTCTCAAGGATTGTTAACAGGCAAAGCCTTGACAGCCTTTGTTAAACGAAGTGTAGATTTGATCTAATATTCTGATTTTCTTCCTTATTAAAATGAGACAAGCGCCTGGTTAATTTCAGGCGCTTGTTTTTTATTTATGCCCATTTATTTTTCAAATTTTTATAATCAAACCTAAGAAATTAAATTTTTATTGGAAAGTGATTATCTTTAAGTTGAATTAGTCAAGGAGACCTTCGGTGGATAATGCAAGAGAATCTATCTTTGCTGCTTTTTCCGGTTTAACGTTAAGCAAACCTTTACATAACCCATGCTATCAAAAAAAACAAAATATGCTTTTCATGCTTTGACCTATTTGGGTAAACATAAAGACCAAGGAGCTGTTCCTATTCAAGAAATCTCTACCCACCACAATATATCCCACAAGTTTTTAGAAAATATTCTACTTGAATTGAAGAAAGCAGGTTTGCTGGGCAGCAAAAAAGGCAAAGGAGGAGGCTATTACCTAATCAAACTTCCCAATGAAATCCCTTTGTCTAAGGTAATACGACTGCTTGATGGTCCCATTGCTTTGTTGCCTTGTGTTAGCCTGAACTACTATGAACCCTGTGAGGAATGCGCCAGTCAGGAGAAATGTGGGCTAAATATGGTAATGGCAGAGGTGAGAGATGAAACCCTTAAAATATTAGAAATGAAAACCTTACAAGATATTTTGGAACGCGAATAATTTTTTACCATTTACTCTATAATATTTGTAGGTTTTGTGTACTTTTGTGTTTCCGGAAGACTGTGTAAGTCATGGCCGGGTAAAAGGTGATTTTCTAACCCACAATTACCTTCAGCAAAACGAGATAATATGATTGAAGCAAGTGAAATTAAAGAACTTATTCAAAGGATAGAAAAGTTATCCATTGAAGAGACTATGAGGCTTTTGGGAGACCTATTCCCTAATGAGGTTATATTCTCCACATCCTTTGGTCAGGAAGATCAGGTGATAACTCAGAAAATAGCTAAAAATAAGCTTCCAATTGAAATCTTTACCTTGGATACAGGAAGGTTGTTTTATGAGACCTATGACTTGTGGTCCAAAACGATTGTCAAATACGGAGTATCGATCAAGCCTTACTACCCCAATACAGCTGCAGTAGAGGACTTGGTTAGTAGCAATGGAATCAATGGGTTCTATCAGTCGGTAGAAAACAGAAAGTCTTGTTGTTACGTAAGGAAGGTTGAGCCTTTGAAGCGTGCATTGCAAGGGAATAAAGTGTGGATTACCGGGCTTAGGGCAGAACAAAGTCCAAATCGCCAAAACATGCAGTTGTTGGAATGGGATGAAGGGAATCAGATATTGAAGTACAACCCTTTATTGCATTGGACGATGGAAGAAATGTTGGATTATATCAAGGAAGAAGGTATTCCTTACAACACCCTTCATGACAAGGGATTTATCAGTATTGGTTGTGCTCCGTGTACCCGCGCGATTATGCCGGGAGAAGATGCCCGCGCCGGAAGATGGTGGTGGGAAGCTTCTCAAAAAGAATGTGGACTGCATGAGCAGGGAGCCATTGCCAATAAATCCTAATTAAAATTAGTAACAGCTAAAACTGAAAAATATTTAAGATGCAAAGTTTCAGAACTGAAATAGAAAATCCGGTAGTAGAAAAAGATATTCTTGAACTGGAGAAAAAAATAGCCCTGTTTAAAAATGGGAAAATTGATGATGAAAAATTTAGAAGTCTTCGATTAGCTCGTGGAATATATGGGCAACGCCAGGAAGGTGTTCAAATGATACGTATTAAGCTGCCTTATGGTAGAGTGACTTCAAGCAAGCTTAACAGAATCTGTGATGTGTCAGAAAAGTACTCCACAGGAAGGTTGCATATCACCACAAGGCAGGACATTCAAATACATTATGTCAGCATAGACAGTACACCTGAACTATGGGCAGAATTGGATAAGGATGATGTTACCATTAGAGAAGCATGCGGTAATACAGTTAGAAATGTAACCGCCTCAGAAACGGCAGGGATAGATCCTAATGAGCCATTTGATGTAACGCCATATGCCGATGCTACATTTAAGTACATGCTTAGGAATCCCATTAGTCAGGAGATGGGGAGGAAGTTCAAAATAAGTTTCTCCTCTTCTGACGAGGATACCGCACTTTCGTACCTACATGATCTTGGTTTTATTGCCAAAGTGAAGCATGAGGATGGGAAAGTGATCAGGGGATTTAAAGTATTGTTGGGTGGAGGATTAGGTTCTCAGCCCCGACACGGTGATGTGGTATATGAGTTCTTGCCTACCGATCAAATCATCCCATTTATTGAAGGCGTGGTAAGGATTTTTGACAGACATGGAGAAAGAGCGAAGAGGATGAAAGCCAGGATGAAATTCCTTATCACCAATCTTGGGGTTGAGGAGTTTTTGAAATTGGTAGAAGAAGAAAAGCTTGCCCTTCCTTTCCAAACTTATCCAATTGATGTCTCAGAATATGAAGCGGAAAGGGTTTTGCCGAACCCTACAATGCCTGAATTTACTGTGCCTGCAGATGAGAATTACAGACGTTGGAAACTGACCAATGTATTGCCTCAAAAGCAAGAAGGTTATTTTTCAATTGGTGTGAAGGTTCATCTTGGCGATTTTTATTTGAAAGAAGCCCGACAATTGGCTGCTTTGGTAAAGAAATACGCCAGTGATGAAATTAGGTTTACACTTCGTCAGAACCTATTGATAAGAGATGTGAAAGAAGAGTTAATCCCTTTCTTTTACCAGGAGTTGGAAAAATTAAGCATGGTGGACTATGGGTACAATTCTGTAGGAGACATTACCGCTTGTCCGGGTACAGATACTTGTAACTTAGGTATTGCCAGTAGTACCGGTGCTGCGGCAGTGATGGAGAAAGTGATTTTGGATGAATATCCTGAGTTTTTACTAAACAAAGACCTGACCATTAAAATTTCCGGTTGTATGAATGCCTGTGGGCAGCATAATATGGCCTCAATAGGCTTCCAGGGAATGTCAATGAAAGTAGGGAAGGCAGTCTTGCCGGCTCTACAGGTGTTGTTGGGAGGCGCCACCTTTGGAGATGGGCAAGGTAAATTTTCAGATAAAGTAATCAAGGTACCTAGTAAAAGAGGTCCTGAAGCTTTGCGTGTCTTGTTAAACGATTTCAAGGCAGGGGCAGAGAATAATGAGAGCTATGCGGCTTATTATGATAGAAAAGGTCAAATGTATTTCTATGAAATGCTGAAGCCTTTGGCCAGCACAGATAATATCATAGACAGTGACTTTATTGACTGGGGTAACGATGAAGCCTACGTCAAAGCCATCGGTGTAGGTGAATGTGCTGGAGTTGTGATTGACTTGGTGTCTACCTTGCTATTGGAAGCAAGAGAGAAATTGGCAGGGGCAGAGGATAGTCTGAAAGCAGAAAAATGGTCAGACGGCATCTATCAGACTTATACAAGTATGATGAGCGCAGCCAAAGCCATACTTACTGCGGAAGGAGCCAAAACCAATAGCTATGCCCATATCGTCAATGAATTTGACAAGCATTTTACAGAAAGTGGCAAGATTAATCTTCCTGCCTCTTTTTCTGAACTGGTTTATAAAATCAAAGAAAATCAACCGTCACAAACCTTTGCTTTGGCTTACTATAAAATTGCAGAACAGGTATTTGATGCAATAAACGATTACAGGGCTAAAGAAGTACATGCATGATGAATGAGATTAGACCAAGGGTTACCCTGGTAGGTGCCGGTCCCGGTGACCCGGAATTGATAACATTGAAAGGCATTTTGGCACTTAACAAAGCAGACGTAGTTTTGTACGATGCCTTGATAGATACCTCTTTGCTCAATCATGCACCTGATAAGGCCTTAAGGATCTATGTAGGAAAGCGAAATGGAAGTAAGAAAAATCCTCAGGAGGAAACCAACCGGATGTGTGTTTACTATGCCCAAAAATATGGGCATGTGGTAAGGCTTAAAGGAGGGGATCCATTTGTCTTTGGAAGGGGGGCGGAAGAATTGGATTATATCCAACAGTTCGATATTAAAGTGGATGTTGTTCCCGGGATATCTTCTACTGTTGCCGTTCCAGCAGCCGCAGGAATACCTGTAACAAAAAGGGGTGTTTCAGAGAGCTACTGGGTGATAACCGGTACCACATCGAATGGTGAACTGTCAAGAGATTTGTTGCTGGCTAGTAAATCCAAAGCTACGGTGGTCCTTTTAATGGGAACCAGGAAACTGGGAGAGATTGTGCGGATTTATGAAGAGCAGGGATATACAGATAAGGCCATAGCGATCATAGAACGTGGGACCACCCGAGAGGAAAAGATAGTGGCAGGGACGATCAGCAATATTGAAAAAAAAGCGCATGAAGACCAAGTTGGGGCACCTGCCATAATTATTATTGGTGATGTGGTTAGGGAAAGTCCCAAATTGAAAGCAGTTTATGAAGCTGTTGTATTTGAAAATAAACTGAATTAGTTAAGGATGAATGAATTGTATCCGGTTTTCTTAAAGATGCACCAACTGGAAACCTTATTGGTTGGTGGTGGGAATGTCGGATTGGAAAAATTAACTTTTCTATTGAAATCAAGTCCGAATGCTAAGGTGACTGTTGTTTCCATAGCCTTTTTGGAGGAGATTGTTGAAATCGCCAAAAACAATCCCAATATAATGTTGGTGAAAGAAGCTTATAATGAACAGTATCTCAATGAGAAACACTTGGTTATTGCGGCAACCGACGACAAAGAGGTCAATAAGGAAGTATATAGGGATGCTAAAAAGCGGTTTCTGCTTGTTAACGTGGCTGATACCCCGGAGTTCTGCGATTTTTACCTTGGGGGCATTGTAACCAAAGGGAATATAAAAATTGGCATCAGCACCAACGGGAAAAGCCCCACTACTGCCAAAAGGTTGCGGCAACTTTTTGAGGAAATAATTCCTGAGGACATCAATGAGATGGTTGAAAACATCAATAAGTATCGAGCAACTTTAAAAGGTGATTTTGAGGAGAAGGTGGATGCCTTGAATAAACTAACTGTAGGCTTGATGAACAAGAATAATAAAGAATGAACAAATAAAAAGGGGCTGTTTAGCCCCTTTTTATTTGTTCGTTTTTCAAATCATTGATGTAGGATTTCAATAATTTTAATTTTTGTTCTTCACTCAGTTTTAAATCGGACTGTAAGAACCGATCAAAATGTCTATACATGGTTTTTCAGGTTATTTGTAAAATTAAATATAATATTTAATTTGAAAAAGACCAATTGATTGGGGTTTTTCATCCAAATAACCATACATTAATTTTACTTCAGTCGCAAAATATGGACAATAGTAAAAAATTAACCAAGGTTTCAGGTTACTGGTCAACCTATCCCATTTCTTATTTTTCGAAATAACTTAATTGTAAGTTTAATATTAGATCAAATTAAATAGGCAGATTTGGCCATTCTTATACAATAGTCCTGACAAGAGAAGCCTGATGATTTAATGGTTTTGACCTACCTGATAATTTTTTTTAGTTATTGATTTGCTGTTTTCTTCATATCAAAAAAGTAAAGTTTAAATAATTCCTTCAGGTTGAAAATTGACCTTAATCAGTTCTCAACCTGAAGTCATAAATCGATCGCTTGATCAGTGTCAAGTAATTCGATATAATCACTGAAATATTTGTTAAAGGTTGCTACCAAATGGCTTAAATCACCATTCTGCATTTCTTGATGGATCTTGACAGTATCCATCCCCAATGCTTCACTTAAGGTTTCTGCGTATTCAAGAAGATCTTCTCCAATACCCCCGTTGTTTCTTTGATCCAAATGGACCTGCATAATTGCCTTTGTTTTGGACGCCATCATCATTTAATAGTTATTTAGTAAAAATTTTCTTTAACGGTTAACAATTCACACCATTCTTTGAACAAAAGTTGTTTCAGATAATGTAATTTGTTTTACGAAAGTCATTTTTTGTAATTCAATTTTTGAAATATTATTTTATGTTATTGAAATACACTTTAATGAAATCCTTAATTGCTGTTATATTTCTATAAATAATAGAATTAAATTGGAATATACAAATCGCAATTAAAAATAATTTCCTGGACGAAATTGTGCGGTAAAAGGAGGTTTATTTGGTGGAGTTAAAAATGAATTTTCCATCTGGAATTTTGGAAAAAGTAACAAAAATGTAGGAATAAAAAAGGGACAAAATTTTTTTTTTGAGTATATCATCCATGCTCTCGCGCTTCCGAATAAGGTGATCTTTCTTATTTAAGATCAATACTTCAGCAGGTCTAAACCTTGAATTGTAATTGGAGGACATGCTATAACCGTAAGCTCCGGCATTTTTGATCGCAATAATGTCCCCTTCTTTGACTTCCTTGATTTTGCGGTCTGCAGCAATGGTATCCGTTTCACAGATATAACCCACAATGGTGTAGACTCTTTCTGGACCATCAAGTTTGGAAATGTTTACTACACTATGGTAGGCATCATACATCATTGGCCTTAACAAATGATTGAGGCCTGAGTTGACACCTACAAAGGTGGTGGCCGGAGTAGGTTTTACTACATTGGCTTTGGTAAGTAAATAGCCACACTCGCTTACCAAAAATTTCCCCGGTTCAAACCAGATTTCCAATTCTCTACCATATTCTTTGCAGAACGCTTTAAATGCTGCCGAAACTTTTTTTCCTACATCCTGAATATCGGTGGTGATGTCACCATTTTTATAGGCGACTTTAAATCCTCCTCCAAAATCAAGAAATGCCAAATCCTTAAATTCTCTGGCGGCATCAAATAATATCTCTGCACCTTGTAAGAATACTTCAGCATCAAGAATGTCTGATCCAGTGTGGACATGAAGTCCAACCACGTTTAAATCATAGGCTTGAACTACCTTAATAACGTGTTTTAACTGAAGGATGGAAATGCCAAACTTACTATCAATATGGCCTACAGAGATTTTTGCATTTCCGCCAGCTAAAATATGTGGATTTAAACGGATGCATATGGGAACATCATTTCCATATTCTGTTCCAAAATGCTCAAGCATGGGGATACTGTCAATGTTTACCATGATTCCATAAGCTACAGCCTCCTTGATTTCCTCAAAATCAACACAATTAGGAGTGTACATGATCTCTTCAGGAGAGAAACCCACATGTAGGCAAAGCTTTACCTCTTCAATGGAAACAGCATCTACCCCGGTACCGGCTTTCTTCATCAGCTTTAATATGTTGATGTTAGAAAGTGCCTTGGTAGCATATTTTATTTTCATCTTTACATCGGCAAATGCTTTTTTCAAAGTTTCTACCTGATGAAGGATTTTCTCCCCGTCATAAACATATACAGGGCTACCGTATTTCTCGGCAATATTCAGTAAGGGAATTTCCCCTATGCAATATTGTTGGTTTTTGATTTCCATTGCTTGTGATTTAGCCAGCAAATATAGATAAAGGATGGTAAAGTTAAAATGTAAAAGAGATAAGTCCTGTGAAAACGGAATCTTGATTGATTAATTTGGGTTATTAAATAATACCAAATAGGATTTTGCTAAGGTTTTACCTGTTAAAAAAAGTTAAGGAAGTGATTTAGAGGCGCTAATCATTTAGATTTGTAATATGTCAAAAACGAGTATCAAAATCATTGTTTTCTTGATGTCCCTAGCAAGTTTAGGGTTGATAGGTTTTCAGTTTTATTGGGTAGGGAATGTGCTTAAAATCAATGAAGAGCGTTTTGAGCAAAATGTTTATCAAGCACTTTCCTCAACTTCCGACCGTATAGAGAAAGGTGAAGCCAGTGATATATTGTTGAGTTCCCTCGCCAGAGATACGATTTTTCAAAAGGCTTTGTTGCAACCCATTGAGCCGATACAGTTGCAAGTAAGAAGGAGAAAAGTGGCCGTAAACAGGCCTTCAGTATTGGATTCACTTTTTGATCAGCCTATCCCTCAAATATCCCCTACTTTTAGGAAATTAATTGCCTCCAAAGAGGGGGAACCCAAAACTTTTAGCCAAATTGAAAAATACTTTTACATGTCACCTTCGGTGGCTTCCAGTCTTTTTACTCCGGATGAGCTGGAAATTTTACTTGCCGAAAAAGAACGCTACCTGCAATTTCTAAGTGAGAGAGACAGGAAAATGAGCAAAAGACAATATGCCAATAGTAGGCAGAATTTTATCATAGAGGAGTTGAATGTGTCACGAAATGTGGCAGAAAGTATTGTACAGGCCAATATGAAGATTGAATTGGTTGAAGTGGTGATTCATCAATTGTTGGCCCAGGGAAATCAGCATGTACTCAACAGACTTGATACCACGATGGTGAAAAAAGAAGTCAGAGATCAATTAATCAATAGAAATATTGACCAACCCTTTGAGTTAGGGATCGTTGGTAATAAAAACGAAATCGTGGGAATAGGCCATGTAAGTGATTTGGAATTTCTTAAAAATAAAGGGATAAAAGCAGAATTGTTCCCAAGTGACCTTTTGGGAGTAGAGAATTATTTGGTCATTCATTTCCCGAAAAAACAAAATTACCTGATGCAAAAAGTGTTTTTGCCCTTGGGCAGTTCTTTGGTGTTTATGTGCATCATTATTGTTTGCTTTGTGTATGCCATAAAGGTGATTATCCGGCAGAAAAAGGTTTCTGAAATAAAGAATGACTTCATCAATAATATGACGCACGAGTTTAAAACACCTATATCTACCGTAAGTTTGGCCGTAGAAGCCTTACAGGATCCGGATTTATTTGGAGAGCAAGCTTTGCGTAAAAGGTATTTAAACATTATTAAGGATGAAAATGTAAGGCTAGGTAAGCAGGTTGAGCAAGTGTTGCAAGCTGCTGCCCTTGAAAAAAATGATTTTAATCTTAAAATAGAGAAGGTTGACCTAAAAGAACTTATTGAAGCTACCAAGAAGCATTTTGAATTGCTCGTGGAAAATAGAGGAGGGACATTATCAACAGAATATTCTCTTTTGACAGGGCAGCTGGAAGTGGATGTTTTTCACCTGAACAATATTCTCAACAATTTGCTTGACAATGCCACCAAATATTCCAAAGATGCTCCGATAATAAAAATAACCGTTGAGGAGACGGAAACAAACTTTACCTTGTCCATAAGTGACAAAGGAATTGGTATCAGTAAAGAGGCGCAGAAAAAAATATTTGACAAATTTTACAGGGTGCCAACAGGTAATTTGCACGATGTGAAAGGTTTTGGATTAGGGCTTTCCTATGTTAAAACAATGGTAGAAGCACATAATGGAACGATAAGGCTAGATAGCAATCCCGGGCAGGGAAGCGTGTTTACTATAAACTTACCCAAAAATAAATGAGCAAGATCAAAATTTTATTGGTAGAAGATGATCCCAACCTGGGAGATATATTGAAAGAATATTTAGGCGTAAAAGGCTTCGAAGTAATTTTATGTAGGGATGGAGAAGAGGGCTGGAATAAATACAAGAAAGATTACTACCAGTTATGTCTGCTAGATGTAATGATGCCCGTAAAGGATGGTTTTACCTTAGGGAAGGAGATAAGAAAAGTGGAAGAAAATATCCCCATTATTTACCTGACGGCAAAAAACATGAAAGAAGATGTCATCAAGGGCTTTCGGATTGG
>NZ_CAXBOC010000015.1:0-23598 GCF_963976465.1 uncultured Cyclobacterium sp.
AAGCTATTGGTGGTTGGGAAAAAAATAAGCCCTATCATCACCCAATGGATGCTGGTAAAAAAGCAGCTTACCTAAAAACAAAAGATGAAATTGGAGCAACATTTGATAATGATGCTACCATTACCGAGTTGAGATTTCTCGCCAATGTCTATTCAAAAACCAAGGACGAACGCTACAAGCAGGCTTTTGAAAAAGGAATAAATTATATACTCAAGGCCCAATACGACAATGGGGGTTGGCCTCAGTTTTATCCGGTACGCAAAGGAAGTGTGGCCTATTCCGGCCACATCACCTTCAATGACGATGCCATGGTCAATATAATGCGCTTCCTAAAAGAATTGCTATCCGATGATCCCGCTTTTCAGTCCATGCAATTGTCGGACAGTAAAAAAGCCAAAATTCAAGAAGCCTATGACAAAGGAATAGCGTGTTTTCTAAATACTCAGATTGTCGTCAAAGGGGAGCCTACCGCATGGTGTGCTCAACATGATTCGGTGACCCTTGCACCCGCAAAAGCCAGAAGTTATGAATTGCCTTCATTTAGTGGATCGGAATCTGTAGGAATAGTGCTTATGCTTATGGAAATAGAAAACCCATCCAATGAAGTCAAGGCTTCTATAAATGGAGCGGTGAAGTGGTTTGAAGACCACAGTGTAGGGCGGTTAAGGGTTGATACCCATACAATGCCTGATGGGAGTAAAGATAGAATTGTGGTAGAAGATAAAAATGCGCCTTTACATTGGGGCCGATTTTATGACCTGGACACTGAAGAAATATTTTTTTGTGACAGGGATGGTATAAAAAAAGAAAAGCTATCTGATATAGGCCACGAAAGGAGAAATGGTTACAGTTGGTATACTAGGGCTCCTGAACAAATGCTGGAAAAATACCCGGAATGGAAAAAAAGAAATGGGATTAACTAAAACGGGAATTGGTAATCTGTTTTTTGATGAAATGGATTGTAATCTATTCTATAATACCTATCAATAGTTTGACGACAATTAACACAATTAACAAGAGTACAAAAGTTCGGTTTTCCGCTTCATTTGAGCCCTTTTAAAATAAAACATTCCATGAAACATTTAATTCTTAGTGCAGTATTGCTATTGATAGGATTTAATAGCGGAGCCCAACAACTTGCCTTTCCAACAGCCGAAGGCTACGGGAAATTTTCTCAAGGGGGTCGAGGTGGTGTTGTGTTTGAAGTTACCAATTTGAATGACAGTGGAGAAGGAAGTTTAAGAGCTGCAGTGGAGGCAGGGGAGCCAAGAACAGTGGTTTTTAAAGTCTCAGGTACTATTTCCTTGGAATCTCCTTTGCGGATCAAGCATCCTTATATCACCATTGCCGGTCAGACGGCCCCTGGTGATGGGATTTGCCTTAAAAAGAATCCATTGATAATAGAGTCAGATCATGTCATTATTAGGTATTTGAGGGTTAGGTTGGGGAATGAATCAGGCGAAGATACCGATGCGGTCTCAAGCAGGTATACCAAACACATTATTCTGGATCATATTTCAGCCAGTTGGAATGTGGATGAAACCATGTCTATTTATCATTGTGACAGCATTACTGTTCAGTGGAGCATTATTTCTGAGACCATGTATAACTCCAATCATGTAAAAGGAGCACACGGTTTTGGAGGGATATGGGGCTCAAACTATGGGACATACCATCATAATCTCATTGCTAGTCATGGCAGTCGCAATCCGAGAATGGCATCAGGTTCTGGCTACACGGATTATAGAAACAATGTAGTATACAATTGGGGGTACAACAGTTGCTATGGTGGGGAAAACCAACAAGTTGGTAATCCAAAATTTTCTTTTTCAAAGTTCAACATTGTGGCCAATTATTATAAACCAGGACCGGCCACAATTCCGGGAGAGGTTTCCTATAGGATTGCCAACCCATCCATGCGCAAGAAAACCAGTGATTTTGGCAAATGGTATATTGCTGACAATGTAATTGAAGGAAATAATAAAGTGACTGCTGACAATTGGGACGGAGGAGTGCAGCCACAGGGGGGAACCCAAAATCTTCAATTTATAAAGATGGAAGCATCATGGCCTTCCATGCCAATTCACCAGCACACAGCGGAAAAAGCCTATGAGGTGGTTCTCGAAAATGCAGGAGCTACCTTGCCAAAAAGAGATCCTGTGGATAAAAGAATAATAAAGGAAGCAAAAGAAGGGCAGGCTTCCTTTGAGGGTGAAAGCTATAAGAAAAACAAAACCCTGGCAGATAAGTCCAAAAAGTCCGGTATAATTGATTCACAAAAAGATGTAGGGGGCTGGCCAAATTTAAAAAGTGCACCAGCACCTGAGGACAAAGATCACGATGGTATGCCAGATGATTGGGAAAAGAAAAACGGTCTTGACCCTTCGAATGCGGCGGATAGAAACAATTTAGCGAACGGTTACACCATGCTAGAGAAATATTTAAATAGCATCAATTAATATTTGACCCAGAATACTATATATGCTTGATTTTAAAAGGAACAGTAATTGGATTGGCCTTTTTACAGCAATCATTTTCGCACCACTATTGCCGGCAAATGCTCAGGAAAAAGCTTTGGTAAACACCTCCAAAAGCCCATATGCCAAACAAGTTTCGGTGGACATGGATGCGGTAAAATGGACGGATGGCTTTTGGGGGCATTGGGCGGATGTCAGTAAGGACACTATGGCCATGAATATGTTGCACATTTACGAGAATGATACCCTTAGCCATGGTTTTCTCAATTTTGAAATAGCAGCAGGATACAAAGAAGGAAGACATAGGGGCGCTCCTTTTCATGACGGAGATTTTTATAAAACCCTTGAAGCCCTGGTCTCTGTCTATGCAAGCACTAAAGACCAAAGGTATTATGATGAACTAGAGCGGATCATAAAAGTGATTGCAGACGCACAGAGAGCAGATGGTTATATTCATACTTCTACAATAATAAAACAGCGAAATAATCCTGAAGATGCGGTAGAGTTTGAAGATCGAATGAACTTTGAAACGTATAATATGGGCCATTTGATGACGGCGGCCAGCTTACATTATCGTATTACCGGGCAGACCAACTTTTTGGACATCGCGATTAAGGCAACAGATTTTCTTGTTGCCTACCATGAAAATGCAACTGCCGAACAAGCTCAAAATGCAATTTGCCCTTCCCATTATATGGGAGTGGTTGAAATGTATAGAACCACAAGAAATAAGGAATACCTCGACTTAGCAGGCAAAATGATTGATATCCGTGGTATGATAGCCGATGGAACGGACCACAATCAGGACCGTATTCCATTTCGGCAGCAGCGAGAAGCTGTAGGGCATGCCGTTCGTGCCAATTACCTATATGCAGGGGTAGCTGATCTTTATGCGGAGACGGGAGAAGATTCCCTGATGATGGCATTGGAAAGCATATGGAAGGATGTGGTCACCAAGAAACTTTACATCACTGGGGCAACTGGGGCTTTGTATGATGGCGTATCTCCAAATGGGACCACCTATAAGCAGTCAATTATACAGCAAGTCCACCAGGCATATGGGCAGGCTTTCCAGCTTCCCAATATATCTGCTTACAATGAAACCTGTGCCAATATTGGCAATGTCTTGTGGAACCATCGCATGCTTTTGGTAACCGGGGACAGCCGTTATGCTGATATATTAGAGTTGAGCTTAATCAATAGTGTATTGTCCGGTACAGATTTGGGAGGGACCAATTTTAATTATACCAATCCCTTGAGAGTGGATGAGGATTTGCCTTTTACATTTCGATGGAATAAGGTGAGGGAACCCTATATTTCTAAATCGAACTGCTGTCCTCCAAATGTCGTCAGAACGGTAGCCGAAACCCATAATTATGCTTATGCACTCTCTGATAATGGTTTGATAGTCAACTTATATGGTAGCAATGAACTGAAAACCAGCTTGGCCGATGGTTCAGAATTGGAGTTAAAGCAGGAGACAGATTACCCTTGGAATGGGGAAATCAAGTTAAGCATCGAAAAAACCGGGCATAATCCCTTTGCCATAGATTTACGGATCCCTGCCTGGGCCAGTCAGGCTGAAATCACAGTTAATGGAGAAAAATCGAAGGAAAAACCTATAGCCGGAAGTTATCTGTCCTTATCACGAAAGTGGAAAAAAGGAGATGTGATTGAATTAAATCTCCCCATGACGGCTCGTTTGATGGAGGCCAATCCACTGGTGGAGGAAACCAGGAACCAGGTAGCCGTTGTGCGAGGGCCAGTTGTTTATTGTATTGAATCTCCGGATTTGCACAAGGGCCGCATTTTTAATGTTGAGCTTCCTGCTGCTATACAATTTATACCTGTCAAAGAAATGGTTGCTGGTGCCTCATTAACTTTCCTTGAAGGGAAGGCTTTACTACAAGAAAATCCGGATTGGGATGGGAAATTGTACCAGGCAGTAAACCAAAAAAATAACCTGAAGCCCATCAATATCAGGTTGATTCCTTATTTTGCTTGGGGGAATAGAGGGGAGTCAGAAATGGCAGTTTGGATGCCACTGAGAAAGTAACAATTCGTATTTCCGTAAAAAATTGAGTATTATCGTAGGTAGAATATTATTTAATAAATAGATGTTATCACAATCCAAGATGATTCTGGATGACCCTCTTTTATAGCGTTATTTAGTAAAAATTGTCAAAGTTGAACCCTGTGTTATCGCAAATTCAGAATCAATTATGAAAACCATTTTATCGAAGCTATTTTTCTTTATTTATTTGATAGGCTTTCAAGCAATTGCACAAGGTGTCTTCAATGAGCAGAAATCCCTGCTTGTTATAGAGGTTGAGTCGGCCGCTGGGATAGAAGATTGGATGCGAGATAGTTCGAGCGTAGAAGATGGTAAGATTCATTTTATGTATTCAAACACCGAACATTTCAAAGATCCGGGGAATAAGACACTTAGGTACCCTGTCAAAATCAATAATCCCGGGCTTTACAAAATCATTTGGCATTCCAAAGTAGGTATGGGAACCTCTTCCACGGATAATAATGACACTTGGCTTAGAGTCGTTGGTGCCTCAGACTTTTTCGGTAAAAAAGAAAATCATATAGTAAGACCTCACGGAAAATGTAAGGATGATTGTCCTGAAGGTGCCGGTAAAGAAGGATGGTTTAAGGTTTATAGTCACGGCACTACAGATTGGACATGGCGTACCAAAACCAGTGACAACGATCCACATGAAATATTTGTCCGTTTCAAGAAGAAGGGCAGCTATTGGATAGAGGTCTCAGCAAGGTCTGCCTATCATTTTCTGAATCGGATTGTTCTTTACGATCCTGAAAAGTATCCGGAGGAAAAAGTGACAAATTTAACTCTGCCTGAAAGCGAAAGTAGGTAATTGTTTAATTGATTATTCTTTAGCAAGCGTCCATTTTTTTGATTGCGGCATTGTCTGCAGTAGAGATTCCTTAAAATTTTCTAAGGAGCTAAACTGTGTTTCTTTTAAAATCCTTTCCTCGACTGATAATTCAAATTTTTCTTTCTTAAAAATCCATGGGCTTATAATCAATCGTTCATCTTCTGATTTCTTAATAAAAAATGTTTTCCCGTCAATTGAGGTGTTTATTTCCAGCTTCCGTTCCAAGGCTGGGGTTTCATCCTTGCATAGGATTAGAGATAATCGGTCACAAAAGCGCAAAAATTCATAATATGTCTTCGCTTTTGCATTAGTGAGGCCAAAATGCTTGAGTATTGTTTTCCGTTCCGTCACTTGCTTTTGAAAAAATGCTGATATTCTTTTGCTCTTATTTTTGAGCGGACCATAAATAAATTCCAAATGGTAGGAGATCAATAATTTTATCCATTGGGACTTATTTTCTGAGGTTCTTAAAATACGCTTCATCCTTTCTATGACTTCATCCACACGATAACTTTCTTCAGTAAAATCCATGGGTACACCAAGATCGGAAAGGTACTCTTTTTCGTTTAAGTCAAGTTGTCTGTCATCATGTTCACTAATAGCGATAAGCGTTTCTATCCAATAAATGGGTCTATAAACTTCTTTAATTTCGTTAGCAATCTTTCCTGCCAACAAACCATGTGACTCATGTAATATAATATGAAGTCCAACTATGGATTTATTTACGATCATAATATTTAGTTTATATTAAAATGAAAAATGCGATTTAAGAACCAGTATTTTGGAATTTCCATAATGTTCCAAAATAACTTTTAATTGGCCTACTTGTTTTTATGAGCTTTTTCAACATTACTTCTCTACCAATTTTGATGCCCAAATTTTGAAGGCTTTGATAAATAAGAAATCAGAAAAACAGAATCTTTTTGTCAAAATAAGAGGCCTATTTGCAGCCAACTTCACTGGTGAAAAATGACATTTCAAACTTTATAAAACTTCCGTCCTCGCTATTAGCCTTATTGAATGCCCAGTAAGTAGTGTTTTTCTCTATGTTCGGATAAAATCTTTTTAGGTAAATTTAAAACCTCAAGGTATAGGCCAGTTTCATAATGGATTGAGTTTCCATGACATTGAATCGGTCTGTAAACCTTTGCCAGTTGTGATTATGGACGATAAAAAAAGTATTGCCGGGATCAATCACCCAGATAAAACGGCTGTTGGTACCCAGTCTTTCAGTGAGATTATCGTATTGAATATTGAAATTTACCGAAACCCAAGGGGAAAAATCATAACTGCTGTTTAACCTTAAAAGGTGGGTTTTAAAATCCCCTTGTTCCAAATTGACACTACTATAGCTATACGTTGCCGTCATGTTAAGGCCGGTGAAAGGTCTAATAAACACATCTGCATCCAGTTGAACTTGCCTTCCTGTCCAAAATCCTATATTGGTCAGTGTGGCTGTGCCGCCGATTTTTCTAAACGGAGCCGAGGAAGCTTCTATGGAATATCCCCTATTATGATAGGTACCCTTAGGAATTAAGAATATTCCATCCCGCAAAATATCAAAAGTGAAATCCAAAAATTCATAGTTGTGCAAGAAAGAGAAATTGATAAAATCTCCTGTTTCAAAACGTAAGCCCAATGCCCTGATAGCGTGGTTTACAGTGGCCGGTTGCCAATTCATCAGCATCAGGTATTCAAAATCATATTCCCAACTTAATTCTCTTAAAATAGCGCTTCTTTCCATTAAAGGGCTGTAAGCGACTGTCGGTTGAAGCCTCCTGAAACCAATTCTTGGAACAAATCCAACGGCTGGATTATAATTGACACCAAACTCCCGATAGGAGACATGAGCCTCCCAGGGTTGGTTGGGGAAATTAAACCTGAAGCCTCTGACAGATCGATCCATGATGCTGCTGCTATCATTAAAAGAGGTTGGGCTATGACCTACAAAGAATGCCTGAAATTGGAAGTTTTTATTGCCCAAAAACTTGGAAGTACTTAGGTTAAGGTCTGCGCCTAAGGTTTCTCTCACCGGGAGGCTGTCTCCATCGGTGTCTCTACGGGTATAAATGGCTCCGATGGTACTTTCAGCAGAAATATTTTGAAGGACTCTTCCTACAGTAAAGTTTTCTCCTGGGAGCTCTCCTGATTCCCCCGTTCTTGTTTGTATAAAACCGATATCGGTGTTTTTTATGCGGCCAATAAGTCTGGCTCCATGTTTTATAGGTATTGCCCGGCCCTCTTGTAACCCTATCTTTCGACTGAAATAGGGGTTGGGATTACTGGAGGGGGCGAATACAAACACATTAGCCCCTTGAAGGAAAAAATCCCGTCTCTCCGGTAATACTATGGGAAACCTTGTGAGGTTAACTTGCCTGTCATCTACTTCTACTTCGGCAAAATCAGTGTTGATTGTGATTCCTGCTTTTAAATTGGGGGTAATGTTATAATTTAATTCACCACCTGCATTGAATGTAGTTTGCTTTGCCATGGATTTCTCAGGATCATTTCTTACCCTTGATTGAGAGGTAATGGCATAGGGTATAGCTTCTAATCCAATGCCCTGATTAATATTTGACAGGCCCAGAAGTTTCCCTGCATCCTGAGGTCTTTCGATTCCTTGATTTCTTTTAAAGCCTTCCCAAAGGGTGATTTCATTTTTCCTGCGAATGGTTCTAAGAAAATTTATACCCCAGGTATCATTTTTGGGATCAAAATTTAAGGTCATAAAGGGTATGCGAATTTCGGCAGACCATCCTTTGTCATCACGGGCCACCCATACTCTCCAAATCCCATTCCAGTCCCTATTGACCTCAGCACCTTGGCCTGTTCTTAAAATCCCGTCTCCCATAAGGCCATGGGGATTGATTTCGAAATAGAAAGCAGACCGTTGGTCATTGTAGGTGTCCAGAATAAATGCAAAGGTGTCATCCGTATCAAGAACTGCATCCCGCCTTTTCTGAAAGGCTTTGATACCATCCGGATCGCTGTCATAAAACCTTGCAACTATGTAAAGGTTGTTTTCGTCATATGCGATTTGTATAGCGGTTTGCTCAGTGGCAAGTTGCCCTTCGAGTGGTTCCTGTTGACGGAATGCCGTTGCTGCATTGATTTTAGAATAAAATGATTCATCCAGACGTCCATCCAGTTTAATCTGTTCAGTATCGGCTAGACGATAGGCGGTAATGTCTCTAGGTTTTTGGGCATAAAGCTCCGACAGTAGAGAAAAACATAAGATATAAGCAAAAAAATATTTTATTTTTGACATATTCATTTATAATTCACCAAATAAGTGAATAATTGGGATTTGTCTGAGCTTATTATACAAAAGGGCTGAGAATTGTGTTAATAGTTAAAGCGCTGGTTGATATTACGGAAATATTCACCGATAATTAATTGTTCTTACATTCTAATCCTAAAAAGGATAAATATAAACCCTATCAATAGCATGTTAATCCCAATAAAAACGCCCAAAAATCTATGCTGCTTACTATTCCTCTTATTTGGACTAACTCAAGCGGTGAATGCTCAAAATAATTGGGTCCAAAACAATAAAGTAACAAAGGGCGTGAATAGGGAGACAGGTCCAAATGTGGTCCTCATCCTTGCAGATGATATGGGCTATGCGGATCTTCAGGGATACGGTGGAGTTGCCAACACCCCAAACCTGGATGCTCTGGCATCTGAAGGGGTGAAATTCACCAATTGCTATGCCGGTGCTCCCAACTGTTCCCCTTCAAGGGTTGGACTTTTGACAGGTAGAATTCCGGCACGGGCGGGCATGTATAGCTACAGGCCTCCTGGGTCTGTAATGCACCTTCCGGACAATGAAATAACGATTGCCGAACTCCTTAAACCTGAGGGGTATCAGACCGCTCATTTTGGGAAATGGCACTTGAGTGTTCTTCCTCAAGATGAGGAACTCAATCAGCCACAACCGTACCAGCAGGGCTTTGATTATTCACTTGGCACAGAAAACAATGCCCAACCTTCTCATCTCAATCCTGTCAACTTTATTAGAAATGGAACCCCAATAGGAGAGCAGAAGGGGTATTCCTGTCAATTGGTAGCAGATGAGGTAGAACTTTGGTTTGACCAAAAATATCAAGAAGAAAAACCATTTTTCCTTTATGTGGCTTTTCATGAGCCTCATGCTAAAGTTGCTTCACCTGATAATTTAATCGCCAATTACCCAGACTATGACAAGAAAACCGCTGAATATTTCGCCAATATTGAAAACATGGATTTGGCCGCCGGTAGGATCTTGGAGGAATTAAAATCAAGAGGATTGGATAAAAATACCATGGTTTTCTTTGCTTCTGACAATGGGCCTTATCGTATGGGTTCCCAAGGAGAACTTCGTGGTTTGAAAGGAGAAGTTTACGATGGGGGCATCAAGGTTCCCGGGATTTTTTCCTATCCCGGAATTTTTCCCGGGAATAGGGAAATTGACACGCCCATATGGTTTCAGGACCTACTTCCAACCATAGGTGAATTGTGCGAAGTTGTCATTCCTGAGGACAGGAAATATGATGGGATAAATTTGCTGCCCTTATTGAAAGGTGGGACCATCCAAAGGGATAAACCCATGCTCTGGTATTTTTATAGAAGTTCTCCGGAGCTTGCCATGCGGATGGGGGATTATATGTTAATGGGCAGGTCCAATGATAAAGTACCAAGAACCCATGGGGTATCGGATATAGACATGGCTTTTATAAAAAGGATTCAACCCGAGTTTTTTGAATTGTACAATGTAAGTAGTGATGCCGGCCAACAAATGGATTTGGCAGCTTCCGAACCCGAAAAACTGGAAGAAATGAAAAATGAAATGCTTGCCCTGCTGGAAGAGGTTAAAACAGAAGGTCCGGTATGGGAAGGCTTGCCAAAATACAATGAGCAAAAAGCCAACCACAATAAGCCCGAAGAGTTTAAAAGGAATCAAAAGCGGTTTTTGTTGAAGGGGAAGGAGTGAGCTTAATTTTTAGCATCCTTCCTATTTCCTTAGAAAAGAGAGAAATTTTTTAATAATAGGGTTAATTTCAATTGATGGGAAATGGCAGGGAAGGAGAATCTATTCTATATGGACTTGATTTTACGCCTTTTTTCACAATTATATCAGAACCATCTTACAATTTTGGTTGACAGAACCTTTTATTGTCAGATTGAATCTAATGCATAAGTTGCTTACTAATAGATGATTGCCAATCCTGTGTATTTATTATTTATATAACTTATATTAGGGTGATGTCTGCTACTTGCTTATTATTTCATTTTTTTGATGAATAAAAGCTAGCAGTACTATTAAAACAATAGATCCTATTTACCTAGAAGAATAGCCATGAACAAGAATTTAAACCGCAGGAACTTTATAAGTAACCTCTCTATAGCTGGTGCTAGTCTCGCCATCGGCATGCCACAAATAAGTTATGGAAGTACAATTGATGCTAAACCTGCCTTATTGGGAGGCCCAAAGGCCCATCCTACAAGTTTTCCGAGTTGGCCTATCGTGGAGAGGCCTGATGAAAATGCGCTTTTGGAAGCCTTGCAAAGTAAGAAATGGGGACGTCTTAATGGCCAAGCAGTTGCCAGCTTTGAAGAAGCTTATAAAAACCTAAGTGGAGCCAAGCATTGCTTAGCTGTATCAAGTGGCACCAGTGCATTGTACACTGCTATGGGAGCTTTAGACATAGGCCCCGGTGATGATGTTATCATTCCTGTTTATACCTTCGTCGCAACTTACAATGTGGTGGTGCTGAATTATGCATTACCTAGGTTTGTGGACACAGATATAGAAAGTTTTCAGATAGAGGCCAATCAAATAGAGCAAGCTATTCTCCGCAAACAAAGGTCATCATGCCAGTTCACATTGGTGGCTCTCCGGCAGATTTGGATACAATTCTTGAATTGGGTAAAAAACACGATATACCGATTGTGGAGGACGCCTGTCAGGCCCCTATGGCTGAATGGCGAGGTGAAAAGGTTGGGACTTTGGGGTTAGCAGGAGCAATTAGTTTTCAGTCCAGTAAAAACCTTACTTCCGGTGAAGGAGGCGCTTTACTGACCAATGACAAGGAGTTTGCTGAAAGCTGTTATGATTTTCACAATCAGGGCAGGTATACTTTCGATCCAAACGAACCTTATTCTCCAACTCGAGGAACGAACCTGCGAATGACCGAATTTCAAGGAGGGCTATTGCTTGCTCAGATGAAAAGGTTCCCACAACAGGTTAATCATCGTTGGGACAACGCTGCCTTTTTAACCAGTCTCCTAAAAGAAATCCCGGGAATTTTACCTGCTAAACTTTATGAAGGCGTCACCAAAAGTGCTTATCACCTCTATATGTTTAGGTATGACAAAAGGGAATTTCAGGGGATGGACCGCAGTAAGTTTTTGGAGGCTTTAAGAGCAGAAGGTATTCCGTGCTCAGGAGGTTATGGCATGTTGAACAAGGAGAAATACGTGACAGATCTTGCAAAAAACAAACACTACTTAAAGATCTATGGAGAAAAAACCATGAAAGATTGGCTGGAACAAAACCATTGCCCACAGAATGATCAGCTTTGTAAAGAAGCGGTTTGGTTTTCTCAATCCATGTTGCTTGGCACCCGAAAAGATATGGAGCAGATTGCCCAAGCGATTCAAAAGATTATGAAGTATGCCGGGGATTTAAAGAAAGCCTAACCATTGCATTTTGTAACTTGTAAAGATTCTGTCGTAAGTCCTAACTACTTATAGGATAATGTATTTATATATGAATGTGTTATGATTTTTTAACTTTTAGTTTTTAAAAACCTTCTGTACTTTTAATTACTCACCTAGAAGATTGAACAACAACATACAATTCATGAACCCTCTAAACTTTGATTATGAGTAACCCGATCAATTTTCCTCTGATTTTAATGATAATATTGTATGGTTGTTCCCAAAAAGAAGCACATCAGGATCCAACCATTATTGTTTCCGGAAAAATCGTAAATCTGGAGTCAGAAGAGGTTACCCTTTTTCAGCATGCAGAAATCGCTAGTGTAAAAATAGACGATGAAGGTAATTTCAAACTGAAATTTGAAGGTGACGATGGGTCAAGATATAGTTTGTCATCAGGAGGAACTCAACTTGAACTTTATCTTAGTTCGGGGGATAGCATTTATCTCACTGCAGACGGCAAGGACATCTTAAGTACATTTGAGTTTCAAGGGGATCATGAAAAAGAAAGCAAGTATCTCGTCGAAAAAGCCCAAAATGATAAAGGCTTAAGTGACATTAAATTGTTGCAGAATTCAAAAGAGGAGTATTTTAAAATAAAGGATAGCCTTTTTACACTTTCCGAAGCAAATTTTAAGGCATTTAAAATGAAAGAGGATATTGATCCGGAATTCATTATCCGAGAAGAAGGATATTACTATTTTGAGCCCCTTTGGTATGATTTACAATACCCTACTTATTATTCGCTTTTGACTGGCACACCAAAAGATTCAGTAGATTTTCCTATAGATGAAGTAATGGCTAAAATAGCTTCCATTCCTTTAGATCAAAAACAGTTTCTTAAAGTGGGGAGCTATACCCTACTTATCGAAACTCGGATTTCTAATTTAACCATTGAAATTCTGAAAAGTGATAAGACTTTGACATCGGAAGATAAAGCCAGGACCCTTGCAATAGATTCATTATTGAAAGATAAAAGTGTCAATGACTATTTTGTTTATACATCGATAAAGTCAAATATGGAAAATAGAGGACCTGTCTATGTGAAAGAAGCTTATGAGATGTTTATGAAGAAAAACGAAACCCCTAGGTATGAGAAGAGCTTAAAAAAAATAATGAATAAATGGGAAAGGATTGGCACTGGGAAAGATGTTCCTGATTTCACCTTCACCGATAGGGAAGGGCATCAAGTGAAGTTGAGTGATTTGAAAGGGGGCCTTGTTTATATTGATATTTGGGCTACTTGGTGTGGGCCATGTATCGCCGAACACCCTTATTGGGACAAATTGAAGTTAGAATATGCAGATAAAAAGGTGGCTTTTTTGACGGTGTCGATTGATGAAAACAAGGAAGCTTGGGAAAAGATGGTAAATACCAAAAAGATGGAAGGTTATCAGTTATATGCCAAAAACGCCAGGAAATCTGATTTTTCCCAATATTTTATGGTCAATTCTATTCCAAGATTTATTCTTTTAGATGAAAATAGCAAAATAATTGATCCACATGCTGAAAGGCCTTCCGGAATGATTCGAGAATCACTAGGTAAACACCTGACCAATATAGATAGTAGGTCCCTGTAATATTTTGATAGGGCTTCTTTGTACCTAAATTTACGCTGTCTAGCGTTCATTCCCTCAGGCTGTGAATCCTGTTGGGGTTATTCGTTTTGTAAGGGGAAAACCTAATTTATTTTTGCTAGCATAGGAATAAAATTGGTCTTTCCTTTTATCATAATTAACCGGTTATTAGTAGATTTATGAAAACCGGATTGTGGTTGGTTTAGAAATTTGCATTGAAAAAGCCGTTATGAGTGAAAATAAGAACAGCAAAAACTCCAGAAGGCAGTTTTTTGCTACTGCTGCTAAAAGTAGTCTAGTAGCATGTACTTTTGGGCTTCCCCTAAAGGAAGGGATTTCCAACCATTTTCTCAAGGGTTCTTCCTTTGAGATCAAAGATCCGGAAAAAACCAGTTGGCTTACAATCAATGGAGAATTATATGGTGCCAAACCCAATGATTTAGGGCCAATTGGTGGAGGTGAAGGATATACAATGCCTATTCTAAAGGGTGATTTTGAAGCAACAAATTTGGACGAGTTATTGGATGCCCTTGCCCAAGCAAAGTCGGGACAAGTAGTCTATATTCCGGATGAAACTAAAATTGACCTAACTACCAGGGTGTATATTGATAAACTTATTTTAGAGATTCCGGCAGGCGTTACCTTGGCTGGAAACCGGGGGTATCAGGGTTCCAAAGGTGGGTTATTGCTAAGCAATACTTTGAATACAAGCGTAATGATTCGACCGATGGGGCCAAATGTTAGGTTTTCAGGCTTGCGAATTCAAGGGCCAAATCCCGACCGACATTTGGAACATCACAAACGTTCTTTTGGTCCGAATGGATTGGGGCGTGATTATTACTATAAATTTCCGGTGTCAAGAGGGATAGTGTCGGAGTATTCGGAGTTGCAGGTGGACAATTGTGAAATCTCAGCTTTTTCCGGCAGTGGCATTTATTTGAAGAAGGGTTCTGGCCATTATATTCACCATAACTTTATCCATAAGTGCCAGTACAATGGGCTTGGGTATGGGGTGAGCCATGGTGCAGCTTCTTCAATTACCGAGTACAATTTATTTAACGAAAACCGACATTCCATTGCCGGTACAGGGATTTCCGGATGTGGATATATTGCCAGACATAATGTGGAAATGGGAATTTCATTGAGCCACTGCTTTGACATGCATGGTGGTAGGGACAGGAAAGACGGCTCGGACATAGCAGGAACTACAATAGAGATCTATAACAATACCTTTTATGCACCCCAAACACCCGTAGTGATTAGAGGTATTCCGGAAGATAAATGTGACATATTCCAGAACTGGTTTGCCCAACACAAAGAGATAAAGCAGGCCGTTAAAGGGCTTTCTGAAAAAACACGAGCCATAAATAATGTCTATGTGGCTACAGTGAAGTAAAAGGTGTTAAACCAAGGGGCCCGAAACCCTATCCAAGACATCTAGAAATATCCTTTCCCCAATTTTCTTTTTTCATTAGATGGTAATTAGATTTTTAATACCTATGGTTCTAAGTGGGGGTAGTTTATTTGTTGTAAAATTGATTGAAATTTAGTGAATTGTTTAAGTATTGTTTTTAAAGCTAGAGCAACATTATTAGCCTACTTTCCGTTTTTAGAATGCTTTGGAATGAACAAATTTTGATGCTTTTTGTTTAGAATTAAGCTTTGTTTATACAGGCTATTGGGCAATAGGATTGGAGAAAAAGGAGCTTGACAATGATGCGTTACCCCGAGAAGGATTTCTATTAGGTTGGAAGATTAAATTTGAAATTTATCCAAGAGAAAGCAGTCACGAGGTCTTGAGCCAAAGCATTTTTCATTAGGGTCAAATATGGGATTTACACGCACACAAGAAAAATTAAAAATACTTGCAGACGCTGCAAAATATGATGTGTCCTGTGCATCCAGTGGTAGCAAGCGGAGCAACGCCAATAAGGGCCTTGGTGATGCGACAGGGATGGGGATTTGTCATTCCTATACCGAGGATGGGCGTTGTGTTTCCTTGTTGAAGATTTTGCTAACCAATTATTGCATCTTCGATTGTGCCTATTGTGTGACAAGGAAAAGCAATGACATCAAGCGGGCGGCATTTCAGGTGCAGGAAGTGGTCGACCTGACGATTAACTTTTACCGGCGCAATTATATTGAAGGATTGTTTCTGAGTTCAGGGATTTTTAAAAGTGCAGATTATACCATGGAACGGCTGGTGGCTGTGGCCAAGAAATTGAGAACTGAAGAAAACTTTAATGGCTACATTCACCTTAAATCCATTCCCGGGGCTTCGGATGAATTGATGAAGGAGGCCGGACTTTATGCAGATAGGCTGAGTGTGAATATTGAGATTCCCACCAAAGAAGGGTTGAAACTATTGGCTCCGGAAAAAAATCGTGAAGATTTTATCAAGCCAATGATAAAAGTTAAAAATGAGATCATTCAATACAAATCTGAAAAGAAACTTATAAAAAGCACCCCTCTATTTGCTCCCGGAGGGCAAAGTACGCAAATGATCATAGGTGCTAGTGGAGAAAGCGATCAGCAAATCATGTGGACCTCCAATTATTTTTATAAGAAGTTTGATTTGAAGCGAGTTTATTATTCCGGCTATATCCCGATAAGTTATGACTCTAGGCTGCCACATATTGGTTCGGAAGTTCCTATGTTAAGAGAAAACAGGCTTTACCAGACTGATTGGTTGATGCGCTTCTATGGATTCGAAGTGCATGAGATATTGAATGATGGGTACCAAAACCTTGATTTGGAAGTGGATCCTAAGTTGGGATGGGCGCTGAGGAATTTGGAATTCTTTCCAGTGGATGTGAATACTGCTGACCGGGAAATGTTGGCACGTATACCGGGAGTGGGGATGAAATCTGTGCATAAAATCATTCAGGCAAGACGCTTTAGAAGACTAAATTGGGAGCATTTGCAACGCATTGGTATAGCCATGAACAGAGCCAAATATTTTCTTGTTTGTGCCTCACAAGATTTTGAACGGCGTGATTTAACAGGTCCTCAACTTAGGTCACTTATTCTTCAAAACACTACAAGTAAATATCAAAAAACATTAAGTCCACAACTGAATTTGTTTTGATAAATGCATAATCTTCAAGATTCCATACTTGTTTACGATGGTAGCTTTGATGGTTTTTTGACCTGTGTATTTCAGGTTTATGATTTGAAAATAAAACAGGTTATTATTCAAAAAGAGAATGAAACCCAAGCCTCTTTATTTGGTGGGACGAATGTAGTTGTTACAGACTCGGTAAAAGCTGATCGGGTTTGGAAGGGGCTAGGAAAGAAAATGTCAAATTCGGGAAGGTTGCGTATTTATTATGGGTTTTTAAGTGAGAAAAAAGGAGTAGAGAATTTATTATTGCGCTTTATTCAATATGTTTTTGGAAGTAGCCTACCGGTTGATTCAGATTTTTCTAACCCTGATGTTTTGGGATTGAGTAAACTAGCCAAAAGTGTGGGTCGCGAAAAACACCGTATGGAGGCTTTTGTCAGGTTTCGCTTGACCAAAGATGGTTTATACTTTGCCACAATTGAACCTGACTTTGATGTACTCCCGCTTATTTCCAAACATTTCCAACGAAGGTATGCCGATCAAAAGTGGGTGATTTATGATCTTAAGCGAAATTATGGCCTCTATTATAATATGGATAAGGTAGAAATTATCAATTTGTCCTTGCCAGAGGGGTTTGATGCAAGCAAAACATCTCCTGATTATTTTGCCGTCGAAGAAATGGAATTTCAAACCTTATGGAAGGACTATTTCGAAAGCACGAATATCAATTCAAGGAAAAACTTAAAATTACATATTCGTCATGTGCCTAAACGATACTGGAAATATTTAAGTGAAAAAGAAATTTGATTGGACTTGGTCTGATAAAGTTGAAGCAGCTTAATTCAAATAACTTGATATAAATGAGCATGCAAATTGGACTTTTGCCTGTTAGTGAATAGTATGATTTAGCTTTTGCCCTTACATTTTATTTTTTTCTGCACCATTAGATATCCTTGCTTTATCTACTGTGATATTTAGATTAACCTTTTTGGATTATTTGGAAAGTAAGGAGGTATCAGAAGAATTAACCCTGCGTATGTACTGGGATCTTTCCGGACCTGAGGATTTTCTTCAGTAAAATGATCAGGAAATAAATTTTGTGAACTGGGAAATGGCATTTTTTACTAGTTAAGCTTGTGGCTATAGTTAATATAGTAATCGCAATAGAATTAATTACTGTATTTTAATAAATACAAACCACCTAGCATATGAGTACAAAAGTTGATATCGTTAAATAGATAGGTTTCAATGTTGGTATAGTTTGCCAATCTATTCCAGATATTCTGATTCAGCCAATTCTTAAATCATTCAAACAATGAAGTTAAAATACCTAAAAATCCTTATCCTAGTATTGATTTCCACAGGACTCAAAGCCCAAAATATAGTGGAGGAGGTAGAATATCGATACCGAATATTCTATGATAAAATTTACTCCAGTATGCCACACATTACCGAGTAGGAAAAAGGATAGAATCCTGCTCTCTTGGAATAATCCTGAAGGCTACAGCACTCGGATGAAACTTCAGTTTTGGCCGGAAAAAAGTATCTATACTTTAGGAGAACCCTATGAAGTCCGAAGTTACTCTTGGCAAGTAAAAGACTATATAATCGAAAACAATTTACAAGACCAGACCTATCTGAAATACATGGACCAAATGGGCAAAACCTACATCGTTCGTGACAGCCTAAATGCTCCAAAATGGAGGGTAATGAACGAAATACGGGATATTCTGGGTCATATGTGTATGAAAGCTGTAGCTGAAGACAGCCTCAAAGGCCAATAGATCACTGCTTGGTTTGCATCAGATATTCCTGTCCCGACGGGGCCTGAGGAGCAATTCGGACTTCCGGGTTTGATTTTGGCTTATGACATCAACGATGGTATGCTCATTGTGGAGGCAGAGAAAATCACTTTTGGAGAACCGGAAGAAATCATCACCTTGCCAAAGAGAATGAGAGGGAAAGAAGTATCAGGTACTGAATATCACGACATAGCCCGAAAGTTTATCCAAACTTCCATCGAAAGTAGGAGAGCCTGGATGTGGGAAATAAGGTATTGAGAAGGTTGAAGCAAGATTAGCCTGAAATAGGCAATTGAACTACTATTACCTGCTGAAATCGCTTTAAGATCAGCCTATTTGTTGTGGTTTTAATTTTGCCTAAGTGATGCTTTACTAAAACCGCGACTGACTGATTTTCTTGCGACTATAGCACACCCGCATTTTATTTGCACTAGCCTTGGCAGGCTTTATTAGACTTTTTTCTTATTTCAGACTCAATAATTAAAATTAAAAGTAAGTTTTACATCCACTTTTTTATCATCTATTTCACCAGATTTCCAATTTGGCATTCTCTTCAGAGCCTTAACAATAGATTTATTTAGCCTTTTATCTTTTCCTTTAACAACCTGAATATCTCTAATACAGCCATTTTTTTCAATAATAAAACTTACATATGACCTACTCTTTTCACTCCTATTTAAGTACCTAGAACTAATATTTTCCTGAACAAATGAGTAAACCGCAACATTTCCCCCTTTAAACTCAGGCATTTTATCGGCAGTTAAATAGGTGCCAATAGAATCAACGTCATAATTAATGCTGTTATACACTACAGAGTTAGAGTCAACTATTTGACCTGATAGCCCTTCAGCAATCATTATGTAAATTATTGTAAATATTAATATTTTAAGATTCATAATCTATATTTAATAGGGTAGGATTGAGTTCGTTATTGGTGGAGCAAATTTGTTAAAATCATATGCAGGATTAGGAGTCCAATTTGGGTTTATTTCCTTTAAGGTTTCTGGTATATTAATATTGCAAAGAGGCTATAAACCAAACCGATGCTTTTGAAGTAAGCCCCAAGAATGCGCTTCCTATTCAAAATGATTTAAATTTATAAGTCCTAAAAAGTTATGCCCTATGTTAATATATTCATGGCTGATTGTAATATATAAATTTTTGCTGAGCTGAAAGCTTACTTTGCATTAAATGCATTCCACTTGTTTAACATTCTTGCCTTTCTGTTACCACCAAAATCTAAATATTTTTTCAGGTCTTGCGAAATAATTACCAAAATTAGTTAACCTATCAGGCAGCTTCAGATTACCAAAAGATAATGAATTACCTGATGGTCTCCGAGAGAAAAAAGGAATTGAAACAGGTTGGTTCGAAAAGCTCCACAATGGGTACTGAGTCTGTCGAAGTGCAAGATGTGGAGTGGGTACAAGAATTGTTTCACCAGCCCGAATAGAAATTGTTTTGGAAGGAAGTGTGGAACAGTACCTCATTAATTTTGGAGTCCACTCCCTCTACCAAGGCCAAAGTGGTTTTGTCAGTGCAATCATCATCCAACCAAACGACCTTGAATGGACTCAGGTCATCGATGAGGCCAATACCTTTAACCTTTCCACCTCCGCCACCTTTTCCGAACTTATCGTAGAATCAGAAGAACCCGTTCATACCTTGGGGTTTAATTTTAATGTAGTCCACACCGGAGATATTCCCGCTGAAGACTTCGAGGATGTAAGTGCTACTATTAAGGTTTATGGAGACAATACTGAGGTTCAGACTTTCCAATATACTGCAAGGCCGGTAGGAGAGGTTTCGGAGGTTTTGAGTGAGGTGGTGAGGTTTTGACTGTTTAAATAATTCAGCAAATTTTGATTTTGTTTTAATTTTTTCCCATCCATATTTTGGGTTTACTTTAATAAATTTTACCTCAATATGTTCAATTTACAGCTCAACACTATTAATTTTAGGGTGTTCTTGAGGCATTTAAAATATAAAAATTTAGAAGAAGTGCTGTAATGAGTACTTTTTCTTAACCACAATTATCAATGAAAGTAACAAGAGCTATTAAACTTTTTTTCTGCTTTTTGGCGATATCTATTCTATCTAATTGTAGTCAAAAGACAGAAAAGAGGGAGTTATTTGTCGATCAATTTCCGGTTTCGAAACAACTCACCAGCATACCGATTGGAGAAATTGAAAATTCAATACCCTCTCAAATAATGGTAGAGGATTCCCTTTTGATAATACTGAATAGCAGGGGAGAAAAGTTTTTCCAGGTTTATAATAAGTCCAATATGAAATCAATAGCTGAGTTTGGCACAAAAGGAGAAGGACCGGAAGAATTTAATTCACCAGAATTTAGTGGGCAGATTGTCCAAGAAAAATGGGGTAAATATTACCTGATATTTGATTGGAAAAAGCTACAGGTAAATTTATTAAACCTAAAAGAATCCATTCGGCTTAATTCATCGGTATTTAAAAGCATTAAATTACCGAATAGACTAAGTAGAACATTTAGATTGGTTTATTACAGTGATTCTTTAATCATTACCGTTCCTGGAGGAGATGGGGATGACCCTGGGCGGTTCCAAATATTTAAAGATAGTATTCTTGGAACCATTGGCTATTTACCAGATCTTCCATTTAAGGTGCATGAAGATAACAGGTATCCAATGTACGCAAATGTGAGCTCGGCAATTCACCCTGAAAAACATAAATTTGTGGCAACTGCTACATTGCTTGGCCAATACGATTTTTTTAGTTTCGACGGAAACTACCTGCACTCAACTGTTGTAGAGAGAGATGAAGGCCTGCGAAAAGCAGCTCGCGCTCCAACTATATTTGATGAACCAGTTACCTTTTACCATACCCAGCTAATAGCTAAAGATTCATATATTTATTCCTTGTATTCTACAAGTACCAAAGAGATGAAAATTTCTAAATCTAAAATTCATGTGCTCGATTGGGAGGGGAAGCCGATAAAGGAGTATATTTTAGATTGTTCTTTACTTCGCTTCGACCTGGATCTTGAGAATGACGCAATTTATGGACTTACCTATTCAAATGATAAGGAAGAAAGAATTCATATAGTCAAATTTTTAATAGAATAACTTTCACACTACCAAGTTTATGGTGTTTCTAAATGCGTATACGCTTAATATTCAGACAAGCCTCAATGGGGAGTGGGAGCTGGAGAATGCGAGGTTTGCTCTGGGCAGATCCGGTGGATCTAAATAGTTACGCAAGGTAAGCAGGTCAGATCGTGATAAGGGTACGGTTGTTATTGTTACAAGGGAGGCAGAAGGTTATCCTTTAGTTAATTAAACAGATTATAGTTAGATATAGCTTATATTCTTTTTACATATTATTATAAAATAAGGCGATTTTTATTTTGCATAAATAACGCGATGTTTATTGTTAGCACACGCTAAATTTTAGGATTAAAAGTACAGAGTCTATCAATATTTAAGTCCCAGAATTGATTCCTGATAATTCAATGAATATTAAACGGATGAATAGATATGTTTGTATAAGTGTTATCAAATCCTCTTCTGCAAAGGAAATTATGAATTTGATAAACAGTACCCCAAATGTGTCCGTCTAGAATTATCAACACCTAGCACCTTTTTTCACAACTGTAAATTCTCTCTTCTTAAAGAATAAAATATCATCTTTTTAGCTTACACTGACAAGAAAGAGGTCAGTCGGGATGGATTAAGCCGTAAATTTGAGTTCAGACAAAAGACCTGCTGGCTTTTTAACCGGAAAACTGAATGCGATGAAAAGCAACCAGAACTTCACTATGATGAGGAAAGTATTGGCGAAGGAATCCAAAGTGGTCATAATATTAAAGATTTGGGAAGAAGTGAGAAGAAAAGAAATTCAATGTGGTGGAAAGGTTAAGAGGGATTCATTTCTTGATTTGGTATCGTTATCCCTATTTAAATGAATTTACCTTCAGGTGAAATCGACATAAAATGAAAGAAGGGGTTTTTGAAAATCTAATGCAAATGATGATAGAAAATCCACAATTTCCCTAAAAAGAATTTATTTGACCGGTGTCTTTTTTTTCTTTAAGATAACATGTGTATTGAAAACCGGAGATGTAGAGAATCAATGACTCACCAAAGTTATGGGCTATTTTTTCACACACATCCGAAATGATTTTTAGAAGTATACCAAGGAACTACGGCATAATAGGAGGGGAATGACTAAGATGCTTTATTCCGTTCCTCCTTGTGCTAAGTGAAAAACTCCCCATGGCATGGGCTTATCATTCATTTAGCCCTCCAGCGCCAGGAGATTTAAAGTCGGTAAGCACATTATGAAACGTTTTAATCTATTATCAGAACCCACAGAGATGCTTTATAACCAAGGGAAATCTGCCATGACAGACTACCATATTATTGCCGGTATAGCCAATATCCAAGTAGACAAAGCTCGAGAGATCCTTGCCCTGGCAAACAATAAACTATCCGAATTGGCCAAGTGGGACATGGAAAGATGGCTGAAAATAGAAGGAATCGGATATGCCAAGGCCACAGCTATGGTAACTTCCTTTGAATTGGGTAGAAGGAGGATGTATGAACAACCGGATAAAAAAATCAAAATCAATTGTTCTCAAGATGTCTATAATTGCATGAAACCTTTCCTTTATGACGAAGTAGTGGAACACTTTTACATCGTATTGCTAAACCGAAACAATCAGGTACTCAAACTTCATAAGATCAGTTCAGGAGGAACCAATGCTACCCTGGCCGATTCCAAAATAATTTTCAAAAAAGCACTCGACCATCTGGCCGCAGGAATCATCCTTGTACACAACCACCCATCTGGAAACCTTAGACCTTCCGAAGCAGATAAAAGGCTAACCAATAGAATGACCGAAGTTGGAAAAAATCTGGAAATGCCAGTACTGGACCATTTGATTTTTACAGATGGAACCTACCTAAGTTTTGCGGATGAAGGCCTGTTATAGGTCTTTACCGTAAAATTCTGAATGGGAGTTTAATTAGAAGGATTTCAATAGCGTCCTAAATAAAAAATGAGAGGTTCAATTTTTTGCCCAAAATAGTT